>NZ_JBEOOQ010000035.1:0-54498 GCF_040309305.1 Pseudoalteromonas sp. RB2-MNA-CIBAN-0110
TTTTAATTTCGTCATTTTTTCACCCAAATTTGTATGCTTATTAGCATAACATTTCTTTCTTAATGGGTGGCCAAAATCACTGTACCACTACAATATGGGCCATTCTTTGATATCTTCGAGGTTGAAAGTAATTTCTCTGATGCATTTAAAGCCGAATTAAATACTCAGAATATTTTTAGCTCTATTTATGTTTATCAAACATGCAGTCAAAACACTCATGCTTACCATAAAATCAGATAAGAACCTATAACAAGGCATTTAAAACGGAACTAAAACAGTGGGTTAGGTTTCGCTTCGCTACACATTTTAACCCACTATTTTAGTCCGCTTAATGCGGCGTTAGCAATCAAGGAGTATTATGAATTATTGGATAGTTGGAGCAACTTGGGGTGATGATAACCTAGCTGACCGTTTTTACCTTCGTGGATCTTGGCAGATGGGTTACGACGATAAAGACCAACCAGGGTATGCTGAAAAAATAAATCGAATTAAAAAAGGTGATCGAATTGCCGTAAAGAAACGAGATGGTAAAGGTGCTAATACTATTTCAATAAAGGCTATCGGGATTGTAAAAGATGCTTCTGAAGGAATCGTATATATAGATTGGGTAACAACGGGTTTAGAAAGACATGTGTCATGTAAGAATTATTTTGGAACTATACATGGACCAGTTAGTGATGAAATTTGGCGCAATGAAGCGTTTTGTCTATAAAAATTGCTAACAAGACGATCCAATAAGGACAAAAAACAGTTAGTTTTGCTCCAGCGTGAATTACAGTGACACCCAACCTAAATCTTGCAATGCTTTAAAAACGCTTAGAGTTAATTAAAGGAGCTCATTTTTTAATTGAATTTGGCTGTTGGAGTTATTTTACAGTCTCGTTAGTTGCCTAGGATAATAATGAGAACATTTCAGCTTTTAGGTTTTATACTTGCGATTGTTGGGTTTATTTTAGGCTACGTGATGCTAGCCCCAATTGATGGTGAAGCATCCGACGCTTCAGCAGGAGGTACAGGCATAGGCATTATGTTTATGGTGTTACCTATACTTGGTTGGTCTGCGTTAATATTAGTGCCCTCTTCAGTAGCATTGTTCAACCATGAAGTAAGAGAACGCACTTATTTCAGAGGCAATTTTTGGCTAAACCTTTGGAAAGTAAACCTAATTATTTCTTTTGGATATATTGCCGTTGTCTTATATTTTGCTTACATATGGTTTAAGGGCAGCATTGGCAATTAATAAGACTTTAAATGCGTAATACCTTTAATTCATTCTTACCTACTAACACCTAACCCAAACTAAGTACTAATAACCATCAGGTTTAACACCATTGGCATTAAACCTGACAGTCAAACTCTACCAATTAACGTTTTAATTAGTCGGCATTAAATAAATTTCGCGTACGCTGTTGCGCTGGTTTGCTTCAATAGCAAACAGTACTGCGTTAGCGACATCTTGTGGGTCGAGTTTGTCGGGTTTAGCTTCATCAAAAAATGGGGTGTTTACCATGCCTGGGGCTATGGTTGTGCAGCGGCCGTTCCACTCGCTCATTTCCTCTGCTAAGTTTTGTCCAAAGCCATAAGCAAACCATTTAGTTGCACCGTAAATAGAGCCGCCAATTGGCTTACGGCCAGCGGCAGAGCTGGTTAATATAAAGTGACCTTTATTTTGGCGTAAATGCGGCAGGGTTAATTTAGCAGTCCACAGTAGGGCTTTAATGTTTATGTCAATCATAGTTGACCACTCATCGGGATCACCTTTTTCGGTGCCAGCGGTTGAAACACCCATGCCCGCGTTAGCAAAGGCTACATCTAATCGGCCAAACTTTTCAATGCCTTTAGTAACTACGTTTTCAAGTGCGGTAAAGTTGGTTGCATCTGCGGCTACGCTCAGTGCGTTATCTGAGCCTAGTTCGGCAACAAGTTGGTTAAGTTGCTCTTCTCTACGGGCGGTTAAAATAACTTTATGACCGTTGTTTACTAAGGTTTTTGCCGTTGCTTCACCAATGCCACTAGAAGCGCCGGTTATGAGTACTATTTTCTCTTTTGCCATGGTTTTTTCCTTATTAACAAATGAATAAAGGCGCAGCTCAATGTGCGCCATGCAGTTATTGCGCTATGTCAAAATTGACTGATAAATCGTTAGCTTGCGTTAGGCTAATTTGTTTTAGTTGATAAATATTAAAATCAGCATCTACTTGCTCTGCATCGTCTAGGTGTGCGCTACATGTATAAGCAAGTTGATAGTCGCCTGGTGTTATGAATGCGAGTTCAAATTCGTATTCGTTATCGTCTGCATCAAATACAACATTGGCGGTAGCTAACGGAGCGTCATCAGGCGTTTGGTCATCTATTTCATGAATATCTGTTGGGGTTTGTGCTTGCGCAGAGTAAAGGTAAACAGCATGGCCAAATGATGAATCATCAGCAGCAAGATCAATGTTATCAGTCTCGCAATTGTTTATAAGTGTTTGGCTTACAGTGCCTTCAATATCTTGTGATTCAGAGAGGTTTTGTAAACGCACACCGCGAGGTTTTAAAAATACTTCGTTATTATTTTGTGGATCAACCAATGATTTTTTTAAATCAAACTCTAATACAAACTCGTTGTCGGTTTGATTGAGTGTAAAGCCATCGAGCTGAATTTCGCCCACGCCATCATTACCTTTTCTTTTTACGATAAGCGGTGCAATGCTGCCGTCTTCATAAACTACGTGAGATGTTAAGCTAAGGTTGTTTGTGTCGCCGTTTATTACTTGCGCGCGGATCCACGAATAATCACCTGCAGGTACTTCTTGATCGTCAAGTAATTGAAAAATATCGTCGCCCGTATAGTCTAGCAAATTGACCATTTGGGCTAAGGTGGAATCGTTTTTAGAGCGAGTTTCAAAGCTAACTTCTTCACCTTCTTGGGCTTTAATTGTTATTGAATCAAATACAACATTAACTTGTTTTAAACCAGTGACTGGAGCGTCGGAAATACCCAAGCTAAAAGTTGCTTTATCACTTGTTTGTGGGGTTGTTTCAGCATCGTCATTTGATGAGCCGCAGCCTGCTAAGGCAAAAATAATAGCGCTACTTAATATTGTTGATTTAAAGTTCATGGTTGTTTCCTCTTATTTGATTTGTTAAGTGTATGTATTTAACCCTTAACCTAAATTGAATTAAAAATATGAGGAGTTAGAACTTTAACATACTGTTTTAAAACGTTTTTAATTTCATAGATTTAATCGTTTTTTACTATATACTCGCGCCACTTCTTTTGAAGTCGGTTTTTATTAGATTTAACCATTATTTTGCTGAGTTTCAGCCACATTTATCGGAACAAACATGAAAGATAAACTCTTAGCGTTTTGGCAAAGCCATTCAGAAACAATCATCACTTTAGGATACAAAGTGATTTTAGCGTTGGTGATTTTAGTCGCGAGTGCCTTAATTGCACGCTCGGTTAAAAAAGCGATTAAAAACTCTAAATCGCCATTAAAAAAAGTGGATAGTACGCTGCTTCCTCTTTTATCGAGTATTGCTGGTTATTTAGTTTATATAATTGGCGGGCTATTTATTTTAGATATTTTTGGCGTTAATACGGCAAGCTTAATTGCGCTAATGGGCGCTGCTGGTTTAGCGATTGGTTTAGCTCTTAAAAATACGCTGAGCAATATTGCTGCGGGTATTATGCTGCTAATACTCAGACCTTTTAAAATAGGCGACTTTGTTGATGCCAGTGGCACGCTTGGTACTGTGAGTGAAATAAACCTATTTACCACTATTTTTAAAACCACCGACGGCCTTTATATAGCATCGCCTAACGGCAAAGTGTGGGGTGGCAATATTAAAAACTTTACCCGTAATGGCAAAAGACGAATGGATATAGTGGTGGGTATTTCGTATGCAGATTCTATTGACGTTGGCTTAAATGTACTTAAAGAATTAGCCGCATCAGAGAGCCGATTACTCGCAGAGCCTGCACCTAAAGTAATGGTGACATCAATAGGCGAAAGCGCAGTGAACATTCAATTACGTGCGTGGGCTGTTAATGGTGATTATTGGCAAACCGTGTGGGATTTAAATAAACGCGTTAAAGAAGCAATTGAAGGTGCTGGGCTGAGTATTCCGTTTCCGCAGCGTACGCTGCATATATCTGAGTCTATGGCCTCAGCAATAACGGTTAATAAAGACGTTTAAATTCTAGTAGCACAAACACAAATAAAAATAGCGAGCCTTGGCTCGCTATTTTTGTATTAGCCTTTGTGCTAATTGAGGTATTAACCATCTAATTGAAAGTCGTACACTGAACCTAAATTAAGTAGTTGGGTAAGCTCATCAAGTGCTTGGTAGCTTTCGGTGAGCAGCGCTGAGTCTGCAAAGTCACTTGCGCCTAATTTGTCGCGGTAGTTACGTTTTGCCCAGTCACACAGTTGTGTGTATTTAGTATCAGTTAAAATAACCTCTGGGTTTACTGCAGCAAGTTCTTGCTCGTTAAGGGCTACACGTAAACGCAAGCAAGCTGGGCCGCCGCCATTTTGCATACTTTGGCGTAAATCAAAAAACTGTACTTGGTTTACTGGGTTATCAGCCATGATCATTTCTTCAATGTAGGCGTTAACTGCGCTGTTGCGTTTGCACTCTTGTGGTGCCACTAACAGCATTGAACCATCTTCAAGGCTCACTAGCTGGCTATTAAATAAGTAGCTACTTACAGCGTCGGTAATGCTTACTTTATCGGTAGGTACTTCAATAATATAAAATTCTTTATTGCCCACATACGCTTCGCGAATATCTTGCAGTGCCAGTGCTTGGTTTAAAAATGCTTGCTGGTGGCACAATAATACGTTGGCGTTACCTACTGCAATTACATCGTTATGAAAAACACCTTGATCTATTACGTCTGGATTTTGCTGTAGTAAAATTTGGCTTGAATCTTTTAAGTTATGCAAACGACAAATTGCTTCTGAGGCTTCAAGCGTTTGCCTTGCAGGAAACTTAGCTGGTTTTGGTAATTGGCTGTTAAACGCACTGGCACCAAATACAAACATTTCAAGGCCTTGCTCGCCGTGGCTGTCACAAAAACGAGTATGGTTTGCTGCACCTTCGTCGCCAAAAAAGCCTTGGTCTGGCAAATGGGTATGATGCGCAAAGTATTTGTCGTTGTTAAACATCGCTTTTAATAAGCGTGTAGTGGTTGCAGGCTCTAATGAACGATGAAACTTATTATTTAAATTAGCTGAAGTAAAATGTACTTTGCCGTCGGTTGTATCAGGAGATGGCGATACCGTAGCGGCATTGGCTGTCCACATTGCTGACGCTGAATAACACGCGCGTAATAAAATAGGATCTGCTTTAAATGCTTTATGAATTACTTGTGCATCGTTACCGGTAAAGCCTAAGCGGCGCAGTACGTTTAAGTCGGGGCGCGCATGAGGGGCAAATACACCTTGAGTTAGGCCTTTGTCGTGCATGGCTTTCATTTTTTCAAGGCCTTGAAGCACAGCCTCTTGAGGATTTGAAAAGCTTGCTGCGTTATTTAACGAGGCAACATTACCATACGATAAACCAGCGTAGTTGTGAGTAGGGCCAACTAAGCCATCAAAATTAACTTCCAAAGCGTGCATACACGTTCCAACTAAAATTTTTCAATAGGGTGCAACAATACAACGCAATAGGGTTGCTTGCAAAGTTATAAACGCAGTGTTTTTACTAATTTTTTCGATGTTTTTAAATGTGTGATTTTTTGTAGGGAGCTTCGTTTTTATATCAGTCGGCTAATAAGTAATTAAATAAGGTTTATTCATAAATTTCATAGTGTGCAAAAGCTTAGCATAAAGTAGGTTTATACATTTAAGCTTTATGCCAAGCCTTTACACAATACGATGCTACTTAACATAGGCGCGCTCTTTGTCAGCGGTAGTGCGGGTATTTGTTGGATCATTAACTTGCCAAACGCTAATGTCTAAACGCCATAAAAGGTAAAGGGTATGGTATAAATTGAACATGGTTTTTCCTTGGTATTTTCACTGAACACATCAGTTTATAGGAAGAAGTATGCCAACATTAACTTGAATATTTTATGAATAGAAATCAGGTATTTAGTATTTAAGTGTAAATACATACTTAAGGATTAGCACCAAAGAGGTGAAGTATTACTAAAATATGCACCAGTATGGTGTGTTTTAACAAAAAGCCCTGCAACTATTAGGTCACTTAAATGTGCAAGGCTTTTTAAAAAATGTAGTCACTTAAAAAGTAAATTAGCGGCCTACTTTTCCTTTTACTAAAGGCTCGAACGACATTACTTTAAACTTACCGTGGCTTTGATTTTTGCCATTATTAAGTACAGGCGAGTTATGTAAATCGTCAACGGTAAAGTATATTTTATGATCCGCTCCGTAGCTAAACCCATCAGGCCAGCTTAAGCGTTTGTCTTTAAATAATACTTCGTAGTCGCCAGTGGGTTTAACTACGCCAATTGCGCCATTGGTTATGTCGGTTACATATACGTTACCGCCGCCATCAACAATAATACCGTCTGAAATTGGCTTAGTGCCGTAACGCGTAACTTTGTCTTCAAGTGCTTTAGCCTAGAGGCTCTCGTTATTTATATCGCTGGTGGCAATGCGATAAACCGACGTGCCCGACATAGAGCCAAAGTAAAGCCAGTCTTCGTTAGGGTCAAGCGTAATAGGGTTAACACCTAAACGGGCAGGTTGTCCGCCAAGGCTCATTGTACGCCCATCAATAACCATATCGATATTTTCGGCTGTGGTGTAATGGCTATTTTGTAATACTCTGCGTGCGACACCTGTTTTAAGGTTTACCGTAATAATAGCAGCTTGGCTGCCTTGGGCTGTGTCGGCAATGTATACAACGCCATGCTTATTATCGATGACTAAATCGTTTAAAAACGAGGTGTCGGTAATGGTCGGTTTAGCCAGATAAATAATTTTGTGCAGTTGCTCTTTGTTTGTATCCCAACCTACTAAGCGCCCAGCGTGATCGGGCCCTGAAGTGTCAAGCATCCATAAAACGCCATCGCTTGATACGTTTATGCCAAGTACGTCGTAAAAACCTTTACCGTTTTTGTACGCGTATGCCCATTCTTCATTAGGGTAGGGCTTAGTTGTACCATCGCTTAAAAGCTCCATAATTTTTTGCTTTTGGCCAAAAAAACCATGCACAGATAAAAACTTTCTGCCCGATGGGGTAATAGCAATGTTGCCCGGTGGGTGCTGCGCATCAAAAGTCGCGACTGTTTTTAAATCAGCATTTTGATTAGCAGTATTAGCAGTTACTGCGTTACTACCTAAAAGTGCCGTGCTACACGCCGCAGCTAATAGTAATTTTTTAATATGAGTCATTTTAAAAACCTTTTAAAACACGTTTATTTTTTAAAAATTAAGAGCCTAATCGGCTAAGTCGTTTACTACTAAATCGAGCAGCTGCATCAACTGCTTCGCTTGCGCTGCATCTACACTATCAAATTTACATAAAATATTTTTAGGAATATCGGCTGCTTTTAACTTAAGTGATTGGCCATACTGGGTTAGCTGCACTAGGCGTTTGCGTTTGTCGTGCTCATCTTTAATAACAGCCAGTAATGATTTGTCGCTCATTTTTTTGAGTATTTGGGTCATAGCACCGCCATCTATCGCGGTTTTATCTATTAGCCCTGCAATTGTTATTTCGTCTTGCTCCCACAGCGCCATCATTACTACGTATTGCGGGTAAGTTAAATTTAGCTCGTTTAAAGGCTCGCGATACGCACGCGCAATGCTGTTAGATGCCATATATAACCGGTGGCATAACTGATTTTTTAACTTTAATTGCTCAAACGGCATAACGTTATCCTTTATTTCAATACATGCTATTTTAATTTGCATGCAAAGTATTTGCAATCTCTAATTACTTGATCTATTATTTTGCACACAAACTAAATTGATTGATATTTTAAAACTTTGGAGTTCATTATGAATGTATTACAAAACGTAGCTTACACAGCAAAAGCAACTGCAACTGGCGGCCGTGAAGGCGTAGCTAAATCTGATGATGGTCGTTTAGATGTAAATTTATCAACACCTAAAGGTTTAGGCGGAGACGACGGACAAGGCACTAACCCAGAGCAATTATTTGCCGCAGGTTATGCCGCGTGTTTTATTGGCGCACTTAAATTTGTAGCAGGTAGCGAAAAAATAGATTTACCAAGCGACACACATATTAATTCACAAGTGTCTATTGGTGCTATTGAAGGCGGTTTTGGTATTGCAGTAAAACTTGCTGTATCACTAGGTGATATGGATAAAGCTGCAGCGCAAACGCTTGTAGATAAAGCACACCAAGTATGCCCATATTCAAACGCAACACGTGGCAATATTGAAGTAGAGCTTTCAGTTATTTAATAACTAAATAAAGAAAAGTTATAAAAGCACACAACGACAATTAGTCGTTGTGTGCTTTTTTGCGTTTAAGGCATAAAAATTAAATATACGATAAAACGTATATTCACTATTCCATATGTTGTTATTTTGTTTTATTGTGTATGCATAAGCACAGTGAGGACAGTATGGAACAATTCAACCCACTTCAATTTTATAAATGCCTAGCGGACGATACACGTTTAAAAGCAATGCTGCTAATTAGCCACGAAGAAGAGCTGTGTGTATGCGAGCTTGTTGCTGCACTTAAATTAAGCCAACCTAAGGTATCTCGCCATTTAGCGCAGTTAAGACAATGCGGATTATTAAGCGACCGTAAACAAAATCAATGGGTGTACTACAGTATTAATAAAGCACTGCCAGAGTGGGCTAAAAATGTATTAACGCAAACGCTCAATGCTAACCCTTTATTTTACAAAAACGATTTAACGCGCTTAAACGCTATGGGTAATCGCCCTGAACGTGCAGCTAGCTGTTGTAACTAACTAATAAATTAACTTATTAAAGGTATTAATTATGACTATTAAAGTAGGTATTAACGGTTTTGGCCGTATGGGACGTTTAACTCTGCGTGCAGCAGTTGATTGGCCAGAAATAGAGTTTATTAAAGTAAATGATGTAGCGGGCGATGCTAAAACACACGCACATTTAATTGAGTTTGACTCAGTACACGGACGCTTAGCGCAGCAGGTTACTAGTGATGATAATAGCTTTAGTGTGGGTAAACACACGATTGCAGTTACTAACAACAAAACCATAAACGAAACTGATTGGTCAGATTGCGATGTAGTAATAGAGGCCAGCGGTAAAATGAAAACCACTGAGCTGTTAAATCAATATTTAGCGCAAGGTGTTAAGCGCGTTGTAGTAACGGCTCCTGTGAAAGAAGACGGTATTTTAAATATAGTAATGGGTGTAAACGATGACCTATATAACCCAAGTGAGCATAAAATTGTTACTGCCGCTTCTTGCACAACTAACTGTTTAGCGCCAATAGTAAAAGTACTCCAAGAAAAAGTGGGCATTAAACACGGCTCAATGACCACTATTCACGACATTACTAATACTCAAACTATTATAGATGCACCCCACAAAGACCTACGCCGTGCACGTTCGTGCGGTACTAGTTTAATACCAACCACAACAGGTAGTGCAACGGCTATTACGCATATTTTTCCTGAGCTTAAGGGTAAATTAAACGGCCATGCTGTGCGTGTACCTCTTACTAACGCATCCATTACTGATTGTGTTTTTGAGCTTGAGCGCGGTGTTACACAAGATGAAGTAAACACTTGGTTTAAAAATGCTGCAAATAACGAGCTAAAAGACATTTTAGGTTACGAAGAAAGACCGCTTGTATCTATAGATTACAAAACAGATCCACGTAGTTGCACCATAGATGCGCTTTCAACTATGGTAATTAACAACACTCAGCTTAAATTATACGCTTGGTATGACAATGAGTGGGGTTATGCAAACCGTACCGCTGAGCTAATGCTTAAAGTTGCACAAAGTGATTTGGCTTAATCTCGTTTAAAAAGGTTTAACGCTATGCTTGCGCAGTTAGCTAATTTACCAAGCTCTATAAAACAATATTTAATAATTACCGGTAATTACTGGGCATTTACTTTAACTGATGGTGCACTGCGCATGCTGGTGGTGCTGTACTTTCATCAGTTGGGATATGGCGCATTTGCGATAGCCATGTTGTTTTTGTTTTATGAAATTTTTGGGGTGATCACCAATTTAGTAGGTGGTTGGCTTGGGGCACATTTAGGGTTAAACAAAACCATGAATGTAGGGCTTGGGCTACAGCTTGTAGCTTTGGCCATGCTTTGCGTTCCTGGAGATTGGCTAACCGTTGCCTATGTTATGGCAGCGCAAGCACTGAGTGGCATAGCTAAAGACTTAAATAAAATGAGCGCAAAGAGCGCCATTAAGTATTTAGTACCACAAGACGATGCAGGGCAAAGCCAATTATATAAATGGATTGCCATACTTACAGGCTCTAAAAATGCGTTAAAAGGAGTGGGCTTTTTTTTAGGTGGCTTGCTACTTACCGTATTTGGTTTTGTGGGGGCATTAATAAGCCTAATTGCTTTACTTAGTGTTGCGTGGGTTATTAGTTTAATTTTTTTAAAAGGCGATATTGGTAAAGCTAAAAACAAACCTAAGTTTAAAGAATTATTTTCTAAATCGCGGGCAATCAATTTACTTAGTGCAGCGCGTTTATGCTTGTTTGCGGCACGCGATGTATGGTTTGTGGTTGCATTGCCGGTTTACTTAGCCGCTCAGTTTAACTGGGATCACTGGTGGGTAAGCGGCTTTATGGCTTTGTGGGTAATTGCTTATGGATTGGTGCAATCGCAAGCACCGCGAATAACTGGGCAAGGTGATTCAAACTCACATTCAGTCAAAAAAGCGTATTGGTGGGTTGCTCTATTAAGTGGCGTAACTGGCATTTTAGCGTTGTTGATGCAATTTGATGTAGCGGTACATTTTACGCTTGTAATCGGCTTACTTATTTTTGGTGGTGTATTTGCTGTAAATTCATCGCTGCATAGTTACTTAATAGTAAGTTTTGCTAAAAACGATGGGGTGTCGCTCGACGTTGGCTTTTATTATATGGCCAATGCGATAGGGCGTTTGCTTGGTACGGTGCTTTCTGGCTGGGTTTTTCAAGTATATGGGCTTAGTGCGTGTTTATGGGTAAGTGTATGTTTATTAATTGCAGCCTCAATTACAACGGCACGTTTGGCTAAACTTTAAAAAACTCAACGTATTGTATTAAATTCAATTTGTTTAACGATATTCATAGCTTCATTGATTAGATCTACTAAACTGTATCAGTAGTTTTAATTTAAAGGGTGTGATGAATGCGAGAAATATCGTTAGCAAAAAAGTTACTCTGGCTAAGTGTCGGTAGTATATTTATAACTGTACTAGTGCTATCAGGCATTTTGTGGTGGCAGTTATCATCAAGTAATAAGCAGTTAGCGACCAAATCCGAAGAGTACATTATTGTAGAAGTAGAAGAAAAGCTTAATGCTCATGCGGCTGGATACGGAGAAAAAATTGCTGGCTTTATTAATGAAGCTTACCGTGTTCCTTATTCATTAGCGGCACTACTTGGCGATGCAGCAAAACAAAACACTTTAGACCGAGATACAGTTGTCAGTATAAATAAAGCGGTTTTAGAACAAAACACTCTTTTATCATCTATTTATTCTCAATTTGAACCGAACGCTTTTGATGGGCAAGATTCTCAATATCAACAAGGGTATAAGCATTCAGTAGATAGTGCTGGTACGTTAGAGGTATACATAACTCGCGATCAAAAAGGCATAATTGAACAACAAAAAGTAGCGAATGCCGCCGATAAATACATAACAACGCTTAATGAGTTTGGTATTCGCGAAGCGCAGTGGTATTTGTGCGCAAAAGACACGCTTAAGCCTTGTATTATGGAACCGTATTTATACGAAATCCCATCGGGCGATTCGGTAATGCTAACTTCGTTAACCGTGCCTATTTTAAAGTCAGGCCAGTTTATTGGTTTAGCAGGCGTTGATTTAACTCTACCAACCTTTCAAGTAATGACTGAGCAGCTTTCTAAGCAGCTTTACAATGGTCAAGCTAAAGTAACCTTATTAAGTGATTTAGGTTTAGTTGTAGGCAGCAGTCATTATAAATCTAAATTAGGGCGCCCAATTAAAGAGGCTGTTAGTTCTACTATATTTAATGATATTGAAAAGTCTAAAGGGCAAAGCGGTATTTTTAAAACAAACAATGAATATTTAGTAAATTATCCAATTGATATAAAACTAGCAAATACTCAGTGGTCATTAATCATAGAAGTACCTACAGACCTAGCACTTGCAGGGCCTGAAGCGCTAGAAAAAAACATGCAGGAAACAGCAGCATCACTCGGGTTTATTATTTTAATTACAGGCTTAATAATTGCTGTGGTTGCTTTTGTTATTATGAAATTAGTAATTGCAGGTGTAATAGCGCCGCTACAACAAATTCAACAGCGGGTTGATAACCTCGCAAGTTCTGAGGGTGATTTAACGCATACATTGCATGTTGATAGCCACGCAGAACTTATTGCATTAGCTGGTGGGTTTAATCGATTTTTAGCAAAACTACGTGATTTAATTTCTGAACTAAAAGCGGTGTCTGAGCAAACTAAACAGCAAGGCGAAATAGCACAACACATCGCTATTGATACTAAGCATAATGTGCAATCTCAATTTCAAGAAATTGAAAGTGTGGTAACGGCTATGAACGAAATGAGCGCAACAGCACTCGAAGTCGCCAGAGCATCAGAGCAATCAGCCCAACAAGCCGATGAAATAAATAGCTTGGTAGTAAGTAGTGAGTCGAGCTTATCGTCAGCGATGACACAAGTTAAAACGATGTCTGAAGAAATTAAAGAAGCCAACCAAGCAGTTGAAAAAGTCGCTTCGCGTAGTAAAGACATTACGCAAATATTAGATGTAATTCGTACTATTTCAGAACAAACAAACTTACTTGCACTTAACGCAGCCATTGAAGCTGCGCGCGCTGGTGAGCATGGGCGAGGCTTTGCCGTTGTTGCTGATGAAGTACGTGCACTTGCTTCTAAAACGCGTTCATCAACAGATGACATAAGCCAGTTAATTGATAGTTTATTATCTGAAGTGGGTAACGCATCTACCGTTATTGAAAAAGGCGTAGTACGTGCACAAAATGCCGTTGATGAAACATCTGTAGCTTTTGATGCTCTGCACAGTGTTGTCGTTAAAGTTGATGAAATAACCAATCAAATTACACATATTGCCACCGCTGCTGAAGAGCAAAGCTTAGTGACTGAAGAAATAAATCGTAATTTAACGCTTATATCTGATGCCGCATCGCAACTTGCTGACTTATCTACACAAGCAGGGGATAGCAGCGAAGCGCTTAATGCACTTGTTGCCCAGCAAGATAATGAGCTAAATAAGCTTAAAACGTAACTTATAAATTAAGTTTTAAGCACAAAAAAATGGCCAGTAAATACTGGCCATTTTTATTTAGTAAAATAAGTATAACTTATTGAGAATGCGCGATAACTGCTATTTATAACTTTTTAATCAACATAAACATTTGGTTGATCATTGGCTCAGCAAATTGCTCTACATTAGGACGATTAAAATAACCGCGTAAACCTGTAAATTGCACCTGAAAAAAGCGCGCATATTCAACAGCGGTCAACGTATTACTTAACTCACCTTTGTTTATTGCTTGTGTAAACAACTGCGTTAAATAAGCTTCAAATTGAGCTGTTAAATCTAAGCTTAACTCGTATAGGTTTGAGTCTTTTTCTGCAAACTCGCTGTTTGCTTTAACCAGCATACAAATAGCGCTTGGGCTGCAATCTTTTGTTTTAATTACCACGTTTTCAACAAATGCACGTAACCCACCAAGTACTGTATCTGCACTTGATAGAAACCCCTCTATTTGGGTTTTCATTTGTACTGTGTAATCTTTCAGCGATTCGCAGTATAGCCCTTCTTTAGAGCCAAACGCAGAGTAAATACTACCCGGGCGCATATTAACGGCTTCTTGTAAGTCACGCGTTGAGGTTGCATGAAAACCTTTTTGCCAAAATAGCTGGCTTGCAACGCGAACTACATTATCGCGTTCAAATTTAACCTTATTAGCCATATCATTCTCAATCAATTTGAACATTTGCTCAATTTTAACTTGAACAGTCGCTCAAAATCAAATACTATGTGTCTCGAAGTTACTTAAAACTATTAATTATTAGGAGCTAACCATGGCCGAATTTACTTTATACACTCAAGAAAACGCACCAGAAGAAGCAAAACCGTTACTAGCTGATTCAGTAGCAGCATTTGGTATGCTTCCTAACTTACATGCAGTAATGGCTGAAGCACCAACATTACTTAAAGGTTACCAAGTACTGCATGAGCTGTTTCAAAAAACATCATTCAATGCAGAAGAGCTAACAGTAGTATGGCAATCAATTAACGTTGAGCACGCATGTCATTACTGTGTTCCTGCTCACAGTGGTATTGCAGCGGCAATGAAAGTTGATCAAGGTGTTGTTGATGCACTTGTAAACAAAACACCACTTGAAAACCCTAAGCTAGAAACTCTTCGTGAAACTACACTCGCAATGACACGTGAACGTGGCGTGATCAGCGATGAGCAAATCGAAAAATTCTTTGCAGCAGGTTACGGTAAGCAACAACTACTTGAAATTATTGTAGGCTTGTCTCAAAAAGTAATGAGCAACTACACTAATCACCTTGCTGATACACCAGTAGACGCTGCATTTAAAAAATATGTAAAATAAATACGATTTTATAAATGACAAAAGGCAGCCTAGGCTGCCTTTTTTGTGTTTATAAATCGCGGCTATTTAAATTTAACCGTTTTTGTACTGCGTGTATAACTTCTGCTTTCGGGCTTAGTCCATTCACCCTTTTTAAGATAAGAGGTCGATACAATAAACTTATCGTCTTTTAAATCACTAGTAGATTTAACCTTAGTCACTCCCTCTTTACTGCCTGTTACTTCCTCATAGGCTACAAACTGAGTAGGGCTTAATACCGTTATTGTGCCTTTAGTGTAAAATCCTGCCGTAGTGAAATAATAAAATACGAGTGACTTCTTTTTGCTATCATAAAAAATCATCGACTCACCGCCATACTCACCCTCGTTAATCGAGTGCATGGTACGAATAGCTTTACCGTTTAAAGCGCGTTCCCAACGGCCAACATCTTGTATTTTTTTAGCGCCTTCTGGTACTTTAAAGTCTGCTTGCCACGTTCCTAAGTAAGGTTTAAACACTTCTAGCTCTTTATCAAGGTTACTGGCAGTTTCATTAGCAAAGCTACTAAATGTGCATAAACATAATGCTAAGAATAGCGATTTAAAATATGTCATAATTTGGCTCTCGTTGTTAGGCTCTTATAAGCCCAGTATAGGTGATAATTAATTGATAAAGAAAATATTAATCACGTTCTCATTGCTTTATTTAGCTGCCATTTGGTTAGCTTACCCGCTGCAATACTTACCTGTTTATATACCAATATATGTACCTGGTTATATAAGTGTATTAAGTGCTATAACTTTTTTAATGTACGCGTGGGATAAGCGACAAGCTAAGCGTTCTTCACATACAAAAGTAAACCGCACGCCAGAGCGTACACTGCAACTACTTGCATTATTTGGAGGATGGCCGGGGGCATTACTTGCTCAACAATTACTTCGTCATAAATCGCAAAAGCGACGTTTTATTATTGTGTTGTGGTTATGTATTTTAGTGAATGTTGGTAGTTATTTCGCAGTAGGATATTAGTGGCTTTATGAAGGATTTAATATGCCTTAGGCCAGTTATTAAATTAACCAGGCTAAGGCATATAAACTAAAACGTACTGAGAAGCTTATTGAGCCGATTGGCTTGCTTCCATTGTATCGAGTTCAACAGTTAGTATTGTTTTTTTATCAACTGAAACCCATTTTCTGTAAGTAAGGTATCCTGCTTTGCTTACTTCAATATCGTATTTACCTTCTTTAAGCTCAATACCAGCTTTGTAAACAGGGTTGATATTCATAATACGAACGCGAGCATCAGCAGGGTTAGTAATAACTGTTAATGAAATTGGTGCAGCTACTTCGTTAATCTCTGCAATAGGTTCTAAAACTACTTGCTCAGTTTCTTGGGCTGGAGGAGGTGTAGAACAACCGCTTAATAACAGTAAACCCAAAAGTGCGCTTAATTTTTTCATAGGTACTCCGTAAAATTATTTTAAATAATAAATGTTAAATGTCACGAAATATCATGGAGGAGTATTAATAAGTTGGGGTACCTAACTCGTCTTCCTTGACTTTCGTTTGTTTAAAAAACAAATTGGCGTACAGTTTAATATGTATCCAGCTCAGGTTCAATTATTGTTATTAATTTATAAAGTTTTAAATAAATTTAACGCTATGCTTATGCTGCTCATTTAAAGTAATAAAGTGGCTTCATCGCTATTATCGCGCTCAAAGTTTAAATTAAACTGACCTTGACGAGTGATAGTAAAAATAGCTCGTTGCCAATTTTCAGTCTCATTTTTAATGGCGTGGTCAAATAACGTTTTGAATAATGCAGTTATTGCGTCAGATACTGCAACTTCATGCTGTGTTTCATCATCTACTTTTATAAAGTGGGCTTTACAGGTAATCACAGCATTATTTTCGCAGTCTAAAATAAGCTGAGCTTCAAGCCATGGCTCGTCTATTTGCTGATAAAGGTACTGACCAAGGTGTTGCGGGATGTTTTTAATGTCGGGTTGCATTGGCTTTCCTTAGCGTTTAGTTATTGAACAACGACTCGCTCAGCGACATTTTTAAAATAGCGAGATGAAAAAGACGGTGTGGCTTTTCTATCTTTTAGGTATTCTTCAGAAAAGAGGGTGACGCCTAAGCTGAGCACTTTTATTTCATTTTTATTTTGTGGGTTTACATCAACTCTAATGCCAATTTCGCCCTCATTAAAGTAGGGGGGAGCCTCTTTATCGCACGCAAAACGTGAGCCAAAAATAGTGGGCATGTATGCCTCATCAAAATAATGGTGATTTTTTGGATTAAATGCGTACAGTTGATTATTTACTTTACTCATATCCCAGTTGTCTTTAATTGCAGCCCCATTAACCCAAAGCGTTTGAGTAAATGGCATTTTAGAGCGAGATTCGTTAGCCTCTCTCTTAATTTTTTTCATTTCTTCACCGTAAGTAACTCTAATATCATCTTCACTAAAGGCAATAGTTTCATTAAATTCAAAGGTCAATGTTTGAGCTGTGTGCTTATTGGTTTTAGAATAGAGACCAATACCAATTTCATCCCAATAATACACATCGTTTGCTAAGTGAGTGACTCTATCGTATGGGCCAAGTATTTTAACCCATTCATCAATATTGGCATCAAAAATAAGTGATTGGCCTTTATAGGTTAAATTACAGCCATGAACCTGAAAGTCACTTGCTTCAGGGGAGGCCGCTTGTATTTTTTCAGCGGGCGCTAATAATGCAGTAACGGTGCTCACTGTCACTTTATCGCACCCAGCTAGCGTTAAAGCGAGCGATATAAATATAAGTTGCTTAGTTAAAGTAGTCATAAATATCTCAAAAGAAAGGTGGTGAAGTTTGATTGTGATTTATCATATTTATTGATGTATTTAAACAGTGGCTATTACTTCTTCATCATTATTATCGCGCTCAAAGTTTAAGTTAAACTGACCTTGTCGAGTAATGGTAAAAATAGCTCGTTGCCAATTTTCAGTCTCATTTTTAATGGCGTGGTCAAATAACGTTTTGAATAATGCAGTTATTGCGTCAGATACTGCAACTTCATGCTGTGTTTCATCATCTACTTTTATAAAAGTGAGCTTTGCACTCAATCACACTATTATTATCGCAATCTAAAATAAGCTGAGCTTCAAGCCACAGCTCTTTTATTTGCTGATAAAGGTACTGACCTAGGTGTTGCGGGATGTTTTTAATGTCGGGTTGCATTGGCTGTCCTTAGCGTATTTAATTAGCCTATATAGATTCTACGAGGTTCTAAGCTCAACATACTCACAAAAGAATGAGAGGAAGGAGTCAGCTATTACTCCGTCAACTTGTTTTTTAAATAAATTATAATTAACTAGTGGGTATTCTTTTTCTTGAGTACTAGAATCTAAGCACCAACAAATTTCATTTTCTTTGTAAAAAATCACAATTAAATGGAGGGGTAATTCAAATGTTTCCCTGCAATCAAGTGTGTCACCTAATATCGTTCCTCCAAGCTTCAAAGTAGCATTATTATCTTCAATACCAGATACCTCGGCATCGATTGTTCCTCCACCACCACATTCTTTTAAAAAATTAACTAATGAAGATGGGAGTTTTATCGAAATTAGCTGTTCAAGAAGTGCAATTTCTTTCAAGTCAGCCGAACCTTGCCAAAAGGTTTCGTGTTCACTTAAATCAAGTTGTTTGATTAACTCTCTATATTTATTCATACAAACGTACCTATTTGAAATCTTTTGCTCTAAGTTTCCAGTACTCTTTTTTTAAACTTTTATCACCTTCAATTAGACCGTGTAAAGCTTTATGGTGTTTTTTATTGGTCGAAGACAAAAGCTCAACCATTGGGCTAGGCTCTTGTCCCAAAATGTAATGTAAGTTTATTTGCTCACCGTTTTTGCCTATAGGGGTATTACCATTTTCATTAAATTAAGGTTTGACCAACTACCTTCAATTTTAGCTCTAATACTTTTATGGACACTCGGGCAGGGCTTGCATTGCTCGGTGCCCACGCTGCTTGTGGACTAGTTATGTCGTAATCAATTGAGCCATCAAAGGTAATAAATGTGCCATTGAGGGTAAGTACGTTAGTGGCGGTAATATCAACATTGCCTTGACTGTCGAGTTTTATCTCGCCGCCCGCGTTGTGAATAATTAAATCGCCATTACCTGAGCCCGTTATACTTATATTTTTGTTTGTAAAAACGTAGGGCCATTAGTTTGGAGTTTTTCAAATTAGTTGCCGTAATAAGCTTTTACTCTTTAAGCGCAGCGCCTCTTAACCTCTTTGTGAATAATTCATTTAAAATATTTTTTGCACAAAGAGAAAAGAATGAGAAGTAAATGAGGGCGTTAACCATAAAAAACAGTCATTATGTGAAAGGTTAGGCGCTAATTTTTAGCGCCTAACTTCACAACATCCATGTTGTTAAAGAGCGGGTTAAATTAATACTTAACGTGTTGGAACAGCGGCGATTACTTCTTCATCATTATTATCGCGCTCAAAGTTTAAGTTGAACTGACCTTGTCGAGTGATAGTAAAAATAGCGCGTTGCCAATCTTCAACTTCATTTTTAATGGCGTGGTCAAATAACGTTTTAAACAACGCTGTTATATTCTCAGATACAGCAATTGCATGCTGTGTTTCGTCATCTGTTTTTATAAAGTGAGCTTTGCGCTCAAGTACATTGCTATTTTCGCAATCTAAAATAAGCTGAGCTTCAAGCCATGGCTCATCTATTTGTTGATAAAGGTACTGACCAAGTTGTTGGGGGATGTTTTTAATGTCTGGTTGCATGCGCTGTCCTTAGTCGTAGAAAAATTGAACCTATTAGTCATCATAACTTTCAATTTCATCAGCCAGCTCTTGATCCCACTCAAAATCAATATTGAAGTCGCCTGATGGTTTAAGTGAAAAAGTAGCCTTATTCCATTTGTTTTCTGGGTTTTCTGACATTATCGTAGAGAGACTTTGGAACTCTTTAAATAAGTAATACCCTGATTCTAAATCAAAGCTTTTATCCTCAAAATTTGTATATGTTGCATCAAACTCAGCAGCATTACCAAAAAACTCAACCTCAACCTTGCACTCTTTCCAATCATCAGTGATTTGCTGTACTAGATATTCTGCAATATTCTTGTAAATATTATCAACATTATTCATTATAATTAACCCCCTGCTTGATTCATTAGTGTAACTGTTTTCTTCTTTCCATCAATAAAATATGATACATCAAAGGCCGTCGCTCTTTTTGTACTGCCTTCATATATGGCTTTAATCTCAACATTAACTTCTTTAGGTGGATTACCATTTAAAGCATTTGCCCATTTGTTTTCCATACGCTTCCAAGCGCCTTTGTTTAAATTACCATCCATTGCAGCGTAGTTAATTTGCTCACCAGGACCTTTAAATATCGCAGCGATTAAGTGCCCACCTTCATCATTAGGTAAACCATCTTTGATACCATCGGTTTTACCAGCTTTAGTTTGTTGATACTTATTTCTATCTGCTTCTGATAGGTCTAATTTTCCTTTTACAGACTTAATGCGACCAAACTCATCAGTTTGATAAGTATAATTGCCAACTTTATATTTACTATGTGGCTCTAGTTTACCATTAAGCTGCTTGTTCCAATCGCCTTTTTTACCTGCATCTAATTCATACTCACCTGCTTTAGCCCCTTTTAAATCATTTCCTTTAGGCGCATCTAATTCATTCGCAACGCTCTTTTTAGGTTTGCCCACAATACCGGTGCTTTTCGGCGGTTCGAATTCATCAAGGGCTTTGTTTACGCGATTACCAATCTCACTGGCTGCGCCTTTAACACCTTGGTCTATTTTGGGCGCTATTTTATCAAGCTGTTTAATCGTGGCTTGCATGCCGTCTATGGCTAGCTGTGGCAGCAGTAGGTCGTATTGCCAACTTGTTGATATTTCGTGAAGTGTATCGCGCAGGCCTTTTATAAAGGTTTTTACTTCGCTGGCTGCTTGTTTACCTAGGTCTTGCCAGTTTATTTTGCGTAAATACTGAACGGGGTCGCCTTTGCCCAACTTGCGTAACACTGCAATTGCGGCTTCTATTGTGTCGCCGCTGTTTTTAATCACCACTTTACCGACGCCTTTTACCGCGGAGCCGAGCACAGGCACTAAACCTATCGCGGTGAGCGTAAAGGCAATCCAACCATCACTGTCGTTGGCTTTATCGTCATCAGTAAGCAGCATTACATTGGCTAAAATATCCCGCACGTCCATGACTTGGTCAATAACAGGTATCATTGAAATAATACTGCCTACCACAATCTGCGCCGTTGTAGGGTCTTTATTAAAGTCACCTTGCAGTGCTCCCCATAACCAATCACCTGCTTGGCTGGCTATGTTGCTTGCTTCATCAAGTGTTGCTGCTTGCCCAGCTCTGCTCATTTGTATGGCAGAGGCGGGGGTTATTCTTTTATAAAGTGGGTTTGGCGTTGTGTTATCTTGAGGCTCATACTCGCGCGTATCTTCCCCGTATTGAATAGTAAACTGACCATTTGGTACATCGGTTAATTGCGCTATACCGTCTTCATCTAGCTGGCCTGTGCTTTGTGTTCCATCATCAAATTTAATTGTATAAGGTGCGTTTTTTACAGGGCTGCCATCTTGATAAACATAAAGTAAATCCACTACGCTTGACGTTGTTGCAGCAATACCGGAGTCATTAATGGTTATATCACTAATGCGGCTAATATTGGCAGGGCTTGCACTGCTCGGTGTCCGCGCTGTTTGTGGGCTGGTTATGTCGTAATCAACTGGGCCATCAAAGGTTATAAATGTGCCATCGAGTGTGAGTACGTTCGTGGCGGTAATATCAACATTGCCTTGGCTGTCGAGTTTTATCTCGCCGCCCGCGTTGTGAATAATTAAATCGCCATTGCCAGAGCCCGTAATGCTTATATTATTGTTTGTTTGTAAAAACGTAGAGCCATTAGGCACATTAAGCTTTAAGTCGCTGTTATTGGTTTTAAGGAGTATGTCGCTCTGTGCATGCACTTTTACTGCACGTCCGGTGAGGAGTGATATTTCATTCTCGCTCGTAAGGGTTGCATTTTTACCACTGAAGGCTTGGCTGCCACCACTTTGATAATTTACATGGCTGTTAGTTGTGGTTTGCGACACAGTATTTTTAACATCAATAAATTGATTGTTTTTAATAACAAACTGAACATTGTTTTGTTCTGTTTCAAGGCACAGGTCGCGCCCTGCGTGTAAATTTATAGTACCGAGTTGGCTTATCCATTGAATAAATTGGCGGCCTGATTTTATAGCATTTAATTCAATATAGTGCTCACTGGCGAGTGTTTGTAAGATGACTTTGGGTACATCTTTATCGTCATCGAACATAAGTTCATTTTGCGCTGCGCTTAATAAGCGATTATGTGTTGGGTTAGCGGCTGTAACTACGCTTGGCTGGTCGGCGTTTAGTGCAAAACCCATTATAAATGTATTATTTGGGTCGTTATTAATACACCCAATAAGTACCTCAGAGCCACCAACGAGTGGGAAGTGCCAGCCAGTGGCTTGAGGTTGATTTTCACAAGCATATAGCGCTAGTTTTTTTAGTGCAGGGCTTGATTGAATTACTGGGCGAGCTGTTTTATCAAACTCGGTACGAATACGGTATTGGCCATGTTCATCTACAAATGCATTACTTGTGAGAGATTCTACGGTTGCGGGGAATACCATGGGCTTAGGCGTGTGGGGCTCAGGCATTGCTTTGTAAGGTGTACCGCGCTCTATAAATTGCGCTACGCAGTGATAGTGCGTTTCACCTTCATGGCTGCTTTCGTCATTTGCTTGATTAAGGGTGTGCTCTATTGCAATGCATAGCAAATCACCACTGGCAAACCCCATATTATCGTCAAGCGAAATTGAGCAGCCTGCAAATACATCAGATACATTACCCGTAAGCGTAACCAGTTTATTGTGTGTGGCTAATGCATTACTAAAGCTTTGTGTTTGTGCTGATGCTTCGGCGTCTGAGTTTGCAGCAGGCTCGAAAAAAGATTGACTGTTACTGGCTACTTTTTGGAATTGTCCATGGGCATTACTTTGCGCTGCATTATTATATAAGGTTTGTGTTACTTCACTGTGCATAAAGCCGACAAAGTTACCCCAGTACTGGGCGTTCATCCCCGCGTTTGCTTTAACTTCTAATACACCCGTACTTAAATAGGGGCTGTTAAGGTTGCTGTCACTTATAACAAGCGTTTCGGTGTTTGATTCACTTTCAATCCAGTAAAAAAGACCATGCTGAGACATCAAGCGATTAAAAAAGGCCCAGTCACTTTCCATTGCTTGCACACATTGTTTTAAATGCGGTAAGGCGGAGCTTGTCCTAAAAACGATTTGTCCTGATGAATAACCTGCTTTTTGTGCTAAGTAATTTAATACATCTTGTACGTTTACGGTAATAAAGACTTTACTGTTTGAGGTGTCTTTTAAGGTGGATAATCGATCTTGGATGTTTATTTTAAAGCGATGTAGATTGTTGAATACACCCATATTGGTTACAGATGTAATCAGGCCGCATTGTTCTCTATATCTTTTATTTTTATTAACAAAAATCACACTGGCATTAGCAAGTAGTATATCTGTATTAATTTTTACTGAAGATTCAACGGTGAGTGAATAACTAAAGCCTTTATTAATTTTTTCGTAGCCATGTAGGTAAGTAACATTAAAGTCTTTGTCATTAACCTTCAAAAAAAAATTAGATTTAGTCAAAACGTTGCAATCCCTGCTCGGTAAAATTAGTGGCGTAAACATACCTTTTTGTGTGTTAATGATCAACAGGATAATTGTAACTCTAAAAATAAATTGAATTATCTTTTTGATTGTTTCATAAATGGGGATTGTTTTGTTTTATTGCGTATTATTCATTTATAACTGTTTTTTAGAGTGTTTATTCTAATTAG
This sequence comes from Pseudoalteromonas sp. RB2-MNA-CIBAN-0110, assembly GCF_040309305.1. Taxonomy (NCBI): domain Bacteria; kingdom Pseudomonadati; phylum Pseudomonadota; class Gammaproteobacteria; order Alteromonadales; family Pseudoalteromonadaceae; genus Pseudoalteromonas; species Pseudoalteromonas sp. RB2-MNA-CIBAN-0110. The sequence continues at coordinate 23,707 of NZ_JBEOOQ010000035.1, forward strand.
TAAATCGCATTAATATTCTAATATTTTAAACCTTATATAGGTTGACAATAGCGGTTAGGTGTTTGTATTATGCGCCAAATAAATGGATTTATTACTAGCCTTAGACTAAGATTTTTTTAGTTTAACTGATGACAAGGAGCATGTTGTGAATAAAAAAGAGTTTATAAATCAAATAAATAGCTTGTACTCCTTAGCTTGGTCACTTACTGCCAGCGTTTCTTCGCTACTAGACCAGGTAGGTATTCCTGCCCATCGCGTTTTTTCTGAAAATTCTATAGAACACTTTTTCTTTTTTTTAAATAATCCCCCTAAAAGCAATGGAAAAGTTACTTTAATTAACGGTGATGTATCTGTTTATATAAAAGAGCTTTCATTAATAAATACTAAGTTAATTACGTCTATAGATGATGTTGTTACGCAGTCTTTGTTAGTTGATTCTCAAGAGAAAAGCAGGACTAAGACTCTTTTAGGCTTTTTTAAAACTAATAAATGGTCTGATTGTGCGAATGTAAGATTCAATAAAGTTATTTGCCCAGTTTATGAAGCTACTCTTTGCAAAACTAATTTTAATTTTAAATAAAAATATTTATTGAGGTAAAAAAATGCGCTTTATTTTAAATGCAATTATAGGTTTGTCACTTTCTATAATATTAACTGGTTGTATGAGTACTAACGTAAGTTTAGATGTTAAGGCAACCGATAATTTAAATTTAAACCAATTTGATGAAGCGTTACCAGTGGTTTTAAAGGTATATCAACTGTCTGATATACAAACATTTAAAACAGCCACATTTGAAGAGTTATGGAAGTCAGATAAGTCAGTTTTAGCTAATAGTTTAATTACATTAGAAGAGCGAACAATTCACCCTTCTGAACAATCTAAAATTAAGTTTGAACAAGCTGAAAATGCAAAGTTTGTAGCTATTGTTGCTTTATTTAGAGATCGCAGTGGCGATAACTGGAAAGCGTATTATCCGCTTGCAGATGGCCCTGTTAAGTTGTCTACATCATTAGATGTTTTGGTTACCAATAATGAAGTTCAATTACCTGGCGTGGATAAGGCTGAGTAATGAATTTAAAAGCTCCCGCAAAGCCCGTTTGGGCTGAAGGTGTTTTGCTTGCCCAGCAACACTTTCAACTATTTGACGATTATCACGATCAAAATCAGGTTGTACGTCAAGCGCTAATATCACCATTGGCATTTGGTTTACAGCATTTTGCTATTGATGAATCAGCACTTGCTCGCGGTATATTAAAAGTGACCAGTTTTAAATTACTTTTAGAAAATGGTCGCTTGCTTGATTTTGATCGACAGCATCAAGATGATTTAAAGCTTGAGCTTGATAGTAACCATCAAGAGAGTGTTATTTATATTGCTATTGCTGCTAATAAAACAGTTAGCAATATTGAAGGTTATGCGGCCAGCGGGCAATTAAGCGCATATGAAGCGGATTATATTGATTTAGAAGATAATCATGATGCGTCGCGTAGTCGTGAGGTATTAGTTGCAAAGCCTAAATTTATATTACTGTCTGACTCAGATGTAAAAACCTATTTTGACACCATTGCATGTTTAAAAATAAGTCGCTCGGAAGATGGATCATTTGTTTTAAATAAACAGTTTGTGCCTCCTTTATTAAATATAAGTGCATCTGCTTATTTAACTGAGCTGTTAAATAGAACGGCTAATTTAGTTAATGCAAAAGTTAATGTGCTGCTTAGCAGACGTAAAAATTATGGCTCAGTTACTGACTTTGGGCCGAATGAAATGAATACATTTTTGTTACTTAATGCAATGGCTCCATCCGCCAAGCGTTTAGATCATCTTAAAAATTTGTCATTGGTTCATCCTGAACGTTTGTATTGTGAGCTTGTTGATTTAATTAGTTCAGTTTCAATGTTTGAGCACAGTGACTTAGTTAACCAAGTACCACCATACCAGCATAAAAATTTAAGCAATGTATTTGGTCAGCTTGACGGCCTATTAACTCGTTTACTTGAAGGGGTTGTACCTAAGAAAATGGTGGGCTTAAAACTTGAGAAAACCTCTAACGCTATTTATCAAGTTGCCACTATTGATTCTGCAACGTTTACTAACAACGACTTTTATTTAGCTGTGTATTTTGAATCTGAAGACACAAAATGGATTGAAACATTTAGTGATCAAGTAAAAGTTGGAGCAAGCGAAAAGCTCGATATCATGATTTCATCTGCTTTAGCGGGTGTGCAACTAACACATTGTCAGCGACCTCCAAATAAGCTGGCCATAAAAAGTGGTTATGAATACTTCAGGCTTGAGTCGCATGGTTTCATTTGGCAGCAAATAATTGAAGAGCAATCATTAAGCCTATTTGTACCATTTGGATTGCAAAGTGCACAAATTGAAATTGTTACCGTAGCACGTAATTAACGTTGAGTTGAAATTATGCAAGAAGCACAAAAAGAACAAGATTTAGTCGCGTGTATTTCGCCTGTAATTAATGCGCTAACACCATTAAAACTAAAGCAATCTACTAACTTAGAGCTTGAAGAGTTTAGAGAAAATTTACTTACTAGTTTTGATGACTATGAGCGTAATTGTTACTCGCAACAGGTAACAACAAGTTTAATGCAAGAAGTTAAGTTTGCTCTTACGGCTATGTGTGATGAATTTGTTATGAGTTCAGGTGCTCATTTTAGAATGGATTGGATGTCTCGACCGCTACAGCTTGAATTTTTTGGTAACAACCGAGCTGGTGAAGAATTTTTTGAACGTTTAGGTAAGTTGCGTACCGGCGGAGAGCAAAAGCTAGCTGCATTAGAGGTTTATTATATTTGTCTGCAGCTTGGCTTTGAAGGCATTTACAAAGTTAAAGGCATTGAGCAATTAAAAGCGTTAATTGTTGATGTTAGAGCTCAAATTGAAGATATAAAAGGAACACCGAGTTCTCAATTATCTGATAACGGTATACCTGCAGAAGGGTTTGCGATGAAGGTAGGGCGTAATATTCCTTACTGGGTGATTTTGGCTATTTGCTTGGGTTCTATTGCCTCATTATTTGCTGGATTTCATTATGTAATTAATAAGCAAGCAACGCAGAGTACTCAGGTAATAGACAACCAAATTGAAGTGCTGACTCAGCTCAATAAAACCAACGAAACACGATAGGTAACACAATGCAGGGAAGAGTTAATAAAAGCGGTTTAGTTCATTTTTTATTGGGCTTGGTATCATCGCGTGCAACGGGTCAACTTATTGGCTTTATAGCCGTTTTGAGTATTGTGTGGTTTGCCGGTCGCATGGTGGGTTTAGATACTACCGATAAAAAATTAATTGCGATGGGTGCTGTAACCGCTGTTTTTGTTTTATTTATTTTTATTCGTTGGTTATGGACTAAGCGCTCAGGCGATAAGTTAGCTTCTGAATTAGCAAGTCATAATGCCGGTTCGAGTGCTGAATTAAGCGAAATTAAAGAAAAGATGCAAGAAGCATTGGGATCTTTAAAAGCATCTCATTTAGGTGCGGGTTATCGTGGTAATACTGCTTTATACGCTTTGCCTTGGTATATGATTATTGGCCCTTCGGCTACAGGGAAAAGTACTTTATTTGCAAATTCGGGCTTACATTTTCCTTACTCTAATTCGAGTGAATTGCATATCCAAGGTTTTGGTGGAACGCGCAATTGTGACTGGTGGTTCTCAGATCAAGCTATTTTAATTGACACCGCTGGGCGTTACACAACTGAGCAGTCAGAAAATAAAGAGTGGTTGTCATTTTTAGCGCTCCTTAAAAAATATAGACCAAAACTGCCTATAAATGGCGTAATGGTGGCCATTAGTGTTGCAGATGTTTTAACTTCCGACAGTGAAGAAATTCGACAACATGTAAAATTAGTGCGTGAGCGTATAGAAGAGCTAATTACCCAGCTTGGCGTTATTTTTCCTGTATATATCACTTTTACCAAAACTGACTTAATCAGTGGTTTTGAACCTTTTTTTAGTGACTTATCTGAAAAAGAGCGTGAGCAAGTATTTGGTGCGTACTTACTCGATATTAGTGAAGATCAAAAAAATGATCCTGCAGAAATGTTTGAAGTTCGTATGCAGGAGCTATATGAGCGACTGTGCGAGCAACGTTTAAGCAAAGTTGCACGAGAGCGCAACGAGCATCGTAAACAGCTAATACTTGATTTTCCTAATCAATTTCAATCAGCTTCAACTAAGTTAACTGAGTTTGTTAACTTACTGTTTAAGTCTAATCCATATCAAGAAGTTCCTTGGTTTGCTGGTGTTTATTTTACATCGGGCACGCAAGAAGGCACGCCTATTGAGCGTATTACTAATGGTGTACGAGATCAATTTGGTGCGGTTGTTGTTGACCAAAAACAAGAAAGCATTACTCAAAGTTATTTTATTAACCGCGTATTTAATGATGTTATTTTTAAACTACAAGATTTAACGCGAGGAAATAGAAAAAAACGGTTAGTAGGACGCTGGTTAAAAGGTTTAACAGTCACTTCAGGTTTGGCATCTATTGCAGCAATCACAGCACTCCTTATTACGTCGTACACAAGTAATCAATTATTACTTAATCAAGGTGAGTCACGCGTAAAAGCAGTTGTTGAAGCTAACGTAAGTAAGGCAAAAGATGAGCAGAAGCTTGCTGCTACGCTAGCGCTGTTTGAGCACTATGGTCAGCTTAAAACTTACGAAGATTCATTACCGTGGTACTTTATATTTGGTATTTATGAAGGTGATGAAACCTTAAGTAGTGTTGCAAATGTGCTATTTAATCAGATGAATCAGCTTATTACTTACCCAGGTGAAGAGCATTTACTTGCGCAAATAAAACAGTACGAAACACAATGGTTTGACAATGAAGGTGAAGCGAAAGCAACGATTCGTCAGCAGTATTACGATGCACTAAAAATGCATTTAATGATGAGTACGAACCCTGAGCATATTTCAACTGAGTTTGCTAAAGAGCAATTACTTAATTTTATAGCTGAGCATTTTCATATAGACATAAATGCACAAGAGCAAGCACCCATTTATACACGACTAAGTAGCTTAGTTGATATGTACCTAGAAAATATGGGTAACGATATAGAGCAGCCTGGTAAAATTGCATTTTGGCAGGCTAACGAAACATCGATAGCGCTAGCGAGAGACAATTTAAATACCCAGCCAGAGGCTTTCCCGTTATATCAACAAGTAATTACAAGCTTTGCTGAACGTAAAAAGCCATTGTTATTAAACGATTTTATGATTTCTAAAAATCGTGATGTATTTAAAAGTAAGTATAAAATCCCGTATGTTTATACAAACTTAGGTTGGCAGGAATATGTATTCCCAGAGATTAAACGTATTTCACGTTTGGTGTTCTCAGGTGACTGGGTTATGGGTTCTAGTGATGAAAATGGTCAAAATGTTGTTGACGAAGCACAAGCTGAAACTTTGGCAAAGGCTATGCGAGCATATTACTTTAAAGACTACGGCAATACTTGGTTTGCTTTTATAGATAGCATAAAAGTGCCTGCATTTAGAGATCTAAACGATGCAAGTATTGATTTTGCACGCCTTTCATCGATGGATGGCCCCTTTAACGATTTAATGAAACTGATTAACGACAATATTACGCTCGCTGACGCGCCTTCAAAAAGCCAAGCTTCAATAGGTAAGACGGCTGCAGATGTTGCAAATAAATTAGCTTTAAACACGCCAACAATTACTCAAATGAGTACGGTTAGAGCGCCAGAGCTTGAAAGTCGGTTTGCTGACTTAAGACGTTTTGCACAGCCTAATGAAGATAAAAACTCTTCTGATTACTTAAGACAATACATCAGTTCATTAAGTAGTATTCATTCAGACATTAAAGCAATGGCAGCGAGTAATGAAGATGATGCTCAAGCAATGATATTTGCGCAGGACTTACTTTCAGGTAATAGCCAAAGTAATGCATTACAGTCTTCGTGGATTATTATTGAGAGCCAAACTCGAGCACTAGACCCTCAAACCAAAGAAACGCTAGATAAGCTATTTAAGGCTCCGCTTCATGGTGGTATAGCGACTATCATGGCAAAAGCACGTACTCAGCTTAACCAAGAATGGGAAAACCAGGTTTATACTATGTATAACAGCAGTTTAGCTGGTAAATATCCATTTAACTTAACTGGCCCTGATGCTGCGATAGCAGATGTTTCTGAATTTTTAAATTCTGAATCAGGAATTTTATGGAGCTTTATTAACACCCAGCTCAAACCATTTATGAAAGTACGCCGCGGTGTGTGGGAAGAAAAACAATGGAATGGTGTAGGTATTGGTTTTAGCGCGCAATTACTTGATGGTTTAACTAAAGCAAATAAAGTAACTCGTTCGTTGTTTTCTAGTGGTGCCGACAGTGCTGGTTTTACTTTTCAGATGATGCCTGTTCCACACCGAGGTATTCGTGAAACATACTTAGGCTTTAGTGAGCAAGGTTATCGCTATCGCAATGAGCCTGAAGAATGGCGTAATTTTTCGTGGCCTGGTCGAGGGGCTGCAGAAAAAGCGGTTCTGTATGGTTTAGATAATAAAGGGCGTCGTATTTCTATCGAGCAAGACGGACCTTGGGCACTACTAAAAGTGCTTAACTCAGCCAGTGTTAAGTGGATTAAAGGCACAGAATTTTTAGCAACATGGGAATTAAAAGATAAATCTGATGAGGTGTTAACAGTCCAGTTTTCTCTTAAATCAGGACGCAACAGCGGTATATTTTCAAAATACATGCTTACATCGTTTGCATTGCCAAGTTCTTTGTTTTCACAAAGCCCTAGCTTGGCTCAATCGCAGTCGCGAACAATGCAATAGGCCGCTAGCAATGTTTAATTTATTTACTAAAAAGAAAACACCGACACTGGTTAAGCAACACAGCTTTGGTTTTATGGGTAAAACACCAATAAGACCAGACTTTGTAAAGCTTAATATTTCATCTAGAGAATCGGTTGGATTTGATCATTGGTTGCAAGAGGGCTTTGCACATTTAAACCGTGGTAGAAAAACAACGGATACAAGCCACCTGAATGGAACTAAGTCGTTGTTCTTTATATCTGGCAATGCGGATGATGGTGGTTTACTTGGCGTTTTGCAGCCAAGTAAAGATAGCAGTGGTCGTTTTTACCCATTTAGCTCTTTTGTACATAGTGGGCTTGATACATATAAGCGACATCCTGCTTTTCTATTTTTATTTGCAAGCCAAGTTATAGAGCACCTTTTAGGTGTGAATGAAAATATTAAACAAGCTGCCAGTATTAATGAAATGGAGCAAAAAGCACAAGATTATAACCGTGTAGCTGATGCACTTAAACAGCAACCAAATTTAACTCTAGAGCTTGATAAACTTAGAACTATTCCGATGAGCGTTTTTTGGCAGCATTTAGGCTTGAACGATATTGCTAAAAGAGCAATTTTAATTGAAGAGCTATCAGCTGTGCTTAAATCTATCGCTAATAGAGGGTGTTTAAGAAGTCAGTTTGGTATTCGTCTACCAATGCCTAGTTTTAGTCATGAAAGTGCCTTAGTTGCCGGGTTTTGGTTGCACTTAGTTGCATCTATGGTGGCAGATCATAATTGGCAGCCTTGGTTTTTTTATCAGTTAGGTGATGAGAATCAAGCGCCTAGTTTAACTATTTTTTGTAGGCCTATTCCAGCGTCATACTTTAATAGTGTGTGGGAATACGATAAAAAAACAAACGATATTGTTGATCTATGTAATTTAAAAGTAGAAAAACAGCCGTCTTCACAAACACTTAATTTTGCTGATATGGATAACGTGAGTGTTTACGATGCACTTCGTCGTTGGTGTAAATCATGAGTAATAAAGCGCCGCATACACATACCACCTGGATTGAATGGCTTGAAGCATTAAGTGCTCCTCTGCCGGGGAACAAGTGTGGAGAAGATTTAAAATATGAAGAAACATTTAAAGCATTAAAAGCATCTTCATCAGGAGTGGGGGAAGTTGACTTTAAAGTGATGTTTATACAAGCATCCGATTTACTCAACACTCAAAGTAAAGATTTACGCATAGTAAGTTATTTAGCACTAGCTGCAACAAGTGAGTTTGGGGTTACAGGTTTAACGCATACGTTATTGTTATTTAATCGTTTGTTGACTACTTATACGGATGAGATGCACCCACTAAAAGCCAGAATGCGCGCTGCAGTTAATACATGGTTTTTACAACAGCAAGAACGTTTAAAGGGTGTAGCCCAAGGGCATAATACAAACGCTGAACAATGGCCTGAACTTATAGCTGCCTTGACTCAATACAACGAGCAGTGTGTTGCGTTATTAGACAACGAATCTGGCCCTCTATCGACTTTGAATGAGTGGGCTAAAGAACAAGAAAAACGAAACCCAGTGCCTGTAGCTGAACCAGTGCAAGAAGAAAAAGCGATTAGCACAGAGCAAAAATTAGCTGAGAATTCAGCTGTAACGGCTCCAAAATCAGAAACTAATAATTCGGCACCAGCCGCAGTTGCTAGCCAGGTTAGTATTGGTAATGCTGATATTGCCTCAGATACAGCGTATTTAAGTGCGGTTAGGCAGCTACTTAACTTTGATAAAGAACAAAATAACATTGAACGAGTAATAAAGTTATCGCGAGCTGCACGTTGGACAAGATTGGCATTACCGGCTAACGAAAATGGAAAAACGCGTTTACCCGCTCCTAGAGCTGCAGCATTTGCTCCAATTGAAAATGCATTGGCAAGTGAGCAACCTGAACAAGCTTTAAATTTAGCCGAAGGGTTGTTTATGGAAGGGGCTATGCAATTTAATTTAAATCTCCAAGTGCTTAGTTTAAATGCATTAAAAAAATTAAATAAATTGCCGCTTGTTTATTGGCTTGAGCAACAATTAGTTAATTTAAATGAGCAGTTTCCTGCTTTAGTTTCCCTACAGTATGACGATGAAAGTCCGTTGTGTTCATCTGTAAATAAAGAGTTTTTAAAAGAGTTATCACATTCTGCAAAAACAGAGTCTGTTAGCTCTCAAAGTAGTGCGTTTGATGAGCAGTATAGCGAGTTAATACAAGACGTCGAAAAAGGGCAGTTATCGACGGCATTAATTAAAGTCGATCAAATAAATATTTTAAACGATTTTGATAAAGCTCAAGCGCAATTATTAAAGGCAAAATTATTAATAAAAGCTGAGCATTACGAACATGCTTTAGCATTATTAAACGTGTTACTAAAACAAATAAAAGCGCATGACTTAGCGCAATGGCAACAATGTTTTTGCATGGAAGTATGGCGATTTTCCAAGCAGTGTTATGCAAGTTTGTCACAAACGCCAGAAGATGAAATGAGTTTAGCTGCTAAACATATTAGTCAGCAAATGATGGTAACTAACCCTGCACAAGCATTAGCGTGGGTTTAGTTACAAGGGCTTGACTAATATGTCGAGGTTTAATTGGAATTGAGTCGGTAGATAACCAAACTGCAAAGGAAAAAACATGAGTGATACATTTCAAAAAGAGATCCCCAGAGCTCGGATCAATATTTCGTTAGAGCTTGATACAGATGGCGCTTCACAAAAAAGTGAATTGCCATTAAAGATGCTAGTAATTGGTGACTACTCAAATGGTCAAAATAGCCAAGAACTATCTGAGCGTGAGCGCGTAACAATTAATAAAAATAATATTGAGCAAGTGCTTAAAGATATGGCGCCTAAAGCGAACTTTCAGGTAGCGAACAAAATTAAAGGTGACGGCGAAATTAACGTAAACCTTGAGTTTGATTCTTTTAAATCGTTTGACCCAGAATCAGTTGCTTCTCAAGTGCCAGAGCTTAATAAAATGATGGCTATGCGTAATTTACTTCGCGACCTTAAATCTAATTTATTAGATAATTCATCACTTCGTAAAGAATTAGAGCGTGTATTACAAAATCAGCCAGAGCTAGATGAGTTAAAAGCTAAACTGGATGAAATTGCGCCGCTAGCGTCTGAAGATGAAAAACAACCAATAACTGAATAAGGAGATTACCATGTCAATGCAAGAACAATTAAATGTTGCCGCGCATACCACGGAGCAAGCTTCTTTATCTACTTATGAAAATATATGTGGAATGGTTGATATTTCTCCAGTTTCAGATGAAATCAAACTTGATTCATTTAGAGATGCAAGCAACCTAGCTGAAACTCGTGCAAATGAGCGCTTAACAGCAGCTATAAATGTATTTTTAGATATGGCTAGCAGTAGCGGTCAAGAAGTAACGCGAATTGATAAATTACTTTTAGACGATTACATCGCAAAAGTAGACATTATTATTTCTCAGCAGTTAGACCAAATTTTACATCACCCAAATTTTCAAAAAATGGAATCAGCATGGCGCTCGTTACGCTACTTAATTAGCCGTACGCCTAACAACGCTAATATTAAAATAGAAATGCTTGATGTAGATAAAGAAACTCTAAGAGATGATTTTGAAGAGGCGCCTGATACAACGCAATCTGCACTATACAAGCATGTATATACTTCAGATTACGATACGCCAGGTGGTGAGCCAGTATCTACAATGGTTTCGAACTTTGAATTTGATTGTTCGGCACCCGATGTATCGTTACTGCAAGAAATATCTCGTGTATCTGCAGCTGCGCATTGTCCGTTTATGGGCAGTGTTGGTCCTAAGTTTTTTCTTAAAGACTCATTGGAAGAAGTGTCTAAAATCCAAGATTTGGGTTCTTACATGGAACGCGCTGAGTTCCTTCGTTGGAAAAACTTCCGTGAATCAGAAGACTCTCGTTACATTGGTTTAGCATTCCCACGCTTTTTACTACGTCTGCCTTACGGTGAGACAAATCCTCTTCGTAACTTTAATTACCAAGAAGATGTAAGTGCGCAGCATCATGAACGTTATTTGTGGGGTAATGCAACATTTGCATTTGCTGCAAATATCATCCGTAGTTTCCATGATAATGGTTGGGCTGTAAATATTCGTGGGCCGCAATCAGGTGGTAAAGTTGATAATCTTCCGCTGCATTCATTTGAAGCTGGTAAAGGTGTAGAAACTAAAATACCGACTGAAGTACTGATTTCTGAAACTAAAGAACTTGAATTTGCTAATCAAGGTTTTATACCGCTTAGTTATTATAAAAATTCAGATTTTGCATGTTTCTTTTCAGCTAATAGTGCCCAAAAACCGCAGGTTTTTGAAACAAATGAAGCAACAGCTAATGCAAGAATTAACTCACGCTTACCATATATTTTCTTAGTATCGCGTATTGCGCATTACTTAAAGGTTTTACAACGTGAAAATATTGGTTCAAGCAAACCTCGTCATGAATTAGAGCAGCAGCTTAATGATTGGCTTGGCGCATTAGTAACTAAAATGAACAACCCAGATGAATCTCTTATTGCTACGCATCCACTAAAAGATGCAAAAGTAACTGTAGCAGAGATTCCAGGTAACCCTGGTTATTACAGAGTAAGTACGTACATTGTACCTCATTTCCAAGTTGAAGGGATTGATGTTCGTTTAGCGCTAGTAGGGCAAATGCCTGGCGAAAAATGAACTGCTACGCCGCCAATGAAACGGATTTAAGTACTATCAAATGCGTCTATTTGGTGAGTAGTTGGCAGGTGTACATAAAGGATTAAGACTTATAGTCTAAAAAATTGCCCCAAGTTGGTTGCATCCAACTTGGGACATATTCCCCAGTGGCATGAAGCAGAGGGCTTTTTGGGGGGCATAAATATTACTGTTTATGCCAATGCCAACTAACAGGAAACACTTCATTCTAAAAGGAGAATAATGAAATGGCAATTCCAGCGTACATGTGGTTAAAGGATGACCAAGGTAATGACATCAAAGGTTCTGTAACTGTTGCAGAGCGTGAAGGTTCAATTGAGATCCTACACTTTGATCATGAACTTCGTATTCCTACGGATAACGATACAGGTGAACTTACAGGTACTCGTAAGCATGAACCTTTTGTAATTACAAAAGCTGTTGATGCGGCTACGCCGTACTTGTACAAAGCGTGTTCAAACGGTCAAACACTTAAGCAATTAGAGCTTAAATGGTACCGTATTGATGACACAGGGACTGAGCGTGAATATTTCTGCCACAAGTTGGAAGATGTAAAGATCACTTCGATCTCACCAACAATGCATAACGTTAAAGACTTAGACAAGGAGCGTTACCCGCACCTTGAAACAGTTTGTCTACGTTACAAACGCATTACTTGGACTTACTTAGATGGCAACATCGAGTTCTCTGACTCTTGGACTGAAGGTCGTTAATTAGTCAGTAATTTTGAAGGATATGCGCAAGCATATCCTTTTATTGAGATCTAAATATGGCGTTATTCGATTTTTTAACTCAACCAGTTACACGCAATGGTCATCATGGTTTTCAAACTGATGAGCAAGTCAGTGTGTGCAAGCATTTAAATGAGCTTTTAAATGCAAGAAGAGGAGTGCTGAAGCACTTGTCTGACTATGGTTTGCCCGATGTAGAGGATATTTACGAGGGGTTACCATACTCACAACACACGTTAGCGTTTGAGGTTAAAAAATTGATAGAAAAGTACGAACCACGCGTACGATATGCAAATGTAACACCTGTTGAAATTAAAGAAGATAATTGTGTAATAAGGCTAGATATTCAAGCTTTTTTAACGAGCGGGCAAAGTATCAAGTTAAATACCCGTTTTGAATCTGGCGGTAAAGCAGACGTTATACAACATGCAAAAAACACTAACTAATGTTATTTAAAGGATTGATGAATGCAGCAATATTTTGATGCACAAATGCGCTTGTTAACCCAAGCTGGTAAGCAGTTTGCTCGGTTTTATCCTGAGCATGCAGGAATGCTTAACATTGATGCATTAAAAGATAGAGACCCTCATATTGAGCGCTTATTAGAAGGCGTAGCGTATTTAACTGCCCATACTCAAAAGCGTTTAGATGAGTCAGTACCTGAAGTTTCAGAGCAAGTACTGCGTCAACTGTGTCCAATACTCCTAAGTTATTATCCTTCTAGTACTGTGGTGCAATTTAAGCCTAAATTGGCTATGCAAAAAACACATTCTATTTCAAAAGGTTTACAGCTTAATCCGCCTAAAGCAAAGGCCGATAATAAAAAAATAATTTTTAGCACAACTCACGGTTTAGACGTTGTCCCATTAGATGTTGAGCATGTTCGATACCAAGAGTCGCACTTAGGTGCAGAGCTACGAATAGGGCTTAAGTTTGTATGCCAAGGTGAACGCAGTAATTTTGATTTATCTAAACTAAACTTTTATTTACGTGGCGATACACCATTATGCAGTGCTTTATTTCAATTATTAAAAACACCTAATAAACAAGCAGAACTTGATTTTGGTGCTAATCATTTTGAGTTCAATAAAAAGTTAAAAGCAAAAGGTTGCAGCGCTACTTATTTAGATATAGATGGCGCTTTACTGCCTAGCGCGGCTAAAAGTCATCCTGGATATGCACTTTTACTTGATTATTTTAATGCAAAAGATAGGTTTTATTTTTTAACATTTGATGGTTTAAAAGACGAAGAGTTTCCTGAGCATATTGACCGTTTTGAAATCGTATTTAGGGGTGATAATAAATTACCGCCGGGTCATCAGTTAAGTAAAGAGAACATTTTAATCAATTGCGTGCCAGCAGTTAATTTATTTAGTCAAGCTGCAGAGCCAATTAAAATAGAGCCAAACAGAACTGACTATATGATAAGTGCAGATCAGGCACGTTTTGACCACGTTTTTAGTTATACGGTAGATGCAGTTGCAGGTCGAAACTCTATAACCGGGCAATCGTATGATTACACTCCCCGTTATCAAAGCGTATTTGAAGACGAAAAAAAGCTATTTACTGTGCTCACAAAAGACGTAGGTGCAGCAGCCCCGACTCATTATTTACAACTTCCTTTTAATTTAGAAGATGAAAAAGAAACTCTATCAGTTGATTTAACTTCTTTTAATGCAGGTTGGCCTCGTCAGCTTTTGCAAGAGGGAGACTTGAACGAAGGCGGAAAAGACATGCCGAGCATCGTTGAGGTTAAAAATGTTATACGGCCAACTAATTATTTAGCATGTCCAAGTCAGCCAAAACACTGGCAGCTTATTAGCTTATTAAATGTAAAGTTTTCACAAATTACGCAAGTTACAGAACTAAAAAGATTACTAGTGTTATTTGATTGGTCTAATAAAGCTGAGAATCGATTACGAATTGAAAGCATTTTAAAAATAACAGCAACGCCGATCAGCCAAATTAAACGCGGAATATTTATCAAAGGTGTTGATGTACTTATTGATATTGATGAAAGTAAATTTGTTGGTGATGCTGATTTATATCATTTTTGTAATGTATTACATGAATTCTTTTTAATGTATGCCCCTATAAATGAAAGCGTACAAACGCGTGTTAATGCAATTCCTAGTTATAAATCGTGGAGTTGGGATATTGAACCGGGTAAGAGTTATCAGCTATGAGTTACGCTGATAAAAATCATGCGCACCCAGTTTGGTCTAAGTTACCCGCGCCAATAGAACTACTTATTGAGCAGCCTTGGCGGTTTAACTTATTTAAAGCGATGAGCTTAATAGAAAAACATTGGGCCGCACCTCAAGAGCTAGAGCAAGGGATTAGTAACAGAGTTGTTTTTAAACCTTTTAAAGAGCTTGGTTTTCCGGCTACTGATGTACGCGAATGTGTATTAGAGAATGATGGCAGAGGAAGATTAAGCTTATCGACCTCTTTTTTAGGTTTGTATGGTGTGGATGCACCCATGCCACACTATGTATTAGAGCAAGCAGCAAGTGATGAGCAAAGCGGTGACCGCGTTCGTCAGTTTTTAGATATATTTAATCATGTACTTTATTGCCAACTTTTTCAGGCCTGGAAAAAGTCGCAAATTAATATAGCAGGCAGAGGCGCGAGCCAATTTGATGGGTTAGTTGAATCTATTTTACTGGGAAAAACTGATCAAAAAATTCAGTGTGGTATTGCAAGTTTAAAGCAAACTAGCGCTGCTGGCTTAGCGCAGCTTCTTAAACATAGTTTAAATATAGACACGCTAAAAGTTGACGACACACGAGCAAATTGGCAAAAAATAGATACACCAAGTTCAATCGGCGAAGAAAACCAAATGGTTTTAGGCAGCTCTGCAGTACTTGGTACGAAGGTATTAGTTAGCGGAAGTATTTTAACAATAGATATAGGTCCAGTTAATAGTGATACAGCCATGAGTTTAACGCCAAGAAGCGAAGAAGGTATAAAAATGGCTGCACTTCTGACTGCGCATTTACCAAGTAATGTAGAGTGGGTTTGCCAAATAAAAGTAGCTAATGAGGCTGTTGCCGAACAAGCTTTAGGTCAGCAACCGCTAGTACTTGGACATAATTCATATTTAGGGGCCGCAGCTGCAAATACAACAACACATAGCTACAGCCATCAACAGTATAAACACTAAGGAATTAAGGATAAAAAAATGGATGCTAAAGGCATAAAACAACTCATAGATAAATTAAATGGCCACACCGCAACAGCACTTGAATCAGCAGCTGGGTTTGCGAGTAGTCGTAGTCATTTTGAAGTGCTTCCTGAGCATTTACTTATTAAGTTAATGGAAGAAGGAAGTAATGGTGACCTTGAGCACATTTTTCATTTCTTTAATATTAATCAAGACAAAGTATGGCATGAGCTATTAGACTTTTTAAATAGACAGCCTGCCGGTAATCAAAGTAAGCCTACATTTTCTCGTCGTTTATACGAATGGCTAGAGCGTGCATGGTTAAGTGCTAATGTTCAGCATAAAAGTGATTTTATAACAGGTGCTGCGCTTATTGATTCATTAACAGAGTTATTACCTTACAGCCCTGTACTTCAACTACCTGCTTTACTGGATAAAATAGATTCACGCTTTTTAGCTGAAAATTTAGATAAAATTTGTCAGCAATCTTCAGAGCGTTTAAACCCAGTAGCTAAATCAAAGTCTGCAAATCAAACAGATTCATCGCACGGTACAGCTGCGCTTGATGAGTACTGTGAAGATTTAACTGAAAAAGCAAAACAGGGTAAAATCGACCCGGTTCTCGGTCGTAATGACGAAATTCGTATGATGGTCGATGTGTTATGCCGTCGAAGAAAAAATAACCCTATTTTAGTGGGTGACCCAGGTGTAGGTAAAACAGCCGTCGTTGAAGGTTTTGCCCAGCGTATAATTGATGGCCAAGTACCAAGTGACCTGCAAGGCGTACGCTTATTGGTGCTTGATATGGGGTTATTGCAAGCAGGTGCCGGCGTTAAAGGTGAGTTTGAGCGCCGCTTAAAAACAGTAATCGATGAAGTTAAAAATTCAACAACGCCAATAATTATGTTTATCGATGAAGCGCACACTTTAATTGGTGCCGGTGGCGATGCGGGCATGAGTGATGCGGCAAATTTATTAAAGCCAGCATTAGCACGCGGAGAATTAAGAACCGTTGCGGCAACAACATGGAGCGAGTATAAAAAGTATTTTGAACGTGATGCCGCTCTAGAGCGTCGTTTTCAGCTTATTAAAGTGGATGAGCCAACAGAGCAAGCGGCTCAATTAATGCTTGCAGGCTTAAAAGATAAATATCAAGAGCATCACAATATTCAAATTACGGATGATGCTATAGAAGCTGCTGTTGTTTTATCGTCGCGCTATATAACAGGCCGCCAATTACCAGACAAAGCTATTGATGTATTAGACACCGCAGCGGCAAGAGTACGTATGTCGTTTGCTACAGACCCCGCTGCCATTGAGTCTGAGCGCGAGCACATTAATTATTTAGAAACCAGAATCAATAGCCTCAATGTAGAGCTAGGGCAAGGTTTAGTTGTTGATAAAGATAAGCTTACCCATTTAGTTGAAGAGCTGGTTATTGCACAAAATAAATTGGCGCAACTTACTCACTCGCGTGAATCTCAAATTTCGACTTTGAGTCAAATTAACGAGATAAAGCAGGCAACTGATCAAGAGCTTGATAGCGAATCATTGCTGACACTTCGCCAATCACTAAAAGAGCAAAATACACAAGACAACGGCTTATTTAGTGAAGTAGACGCCGATGCTGTTGCGCAAATTATTTCACAGTGGACCGGTGTGCCTGTAGGGGCAATGGTAAAAGATCAGATTAGTAATTTAATTAATCTTGAAGCCACAATTAGCCAAGAAGTTATAGGGCAGCAGGCAGGATTAGCTAAAATAGCGCAAACACTAAGAGTGAGTAAAGCCGGCGTAAGCAACGATGAAGGCCCGCTAGGCGTATTTTTACTAGCTGGTCCATCGGGCGTGGGTAAAACAGAAACGGCGCGTTGTTTAGCAAAACAGTTATTTGGTGGCGATAAGTTCTTAACGACAATTAACATGAGCGAATATCAAGAGTCGCACACCGTATCGCAACTTAAAGGTTCACCACCAGGGTACGTTGGCTATGGTGAAGGTGGTGTGTTAACCGAAGCGGTAAGACAGCGTCCATATTCAGTAATTTTACTTGATGAAGTTGAAAAAGCGCACAAAGATGTAATGAACATGTTTTACCAAGTGTTTGAGCGCGGCACCATGCGTGACGGTGAAGGACGTGAAATAGACTTTAAAAATACTGTAATTATCATGACATCTAATTTAGGATCGGCAGAGTTAATCGATGCATGTACACCGCCTACAGTTATAGACCTAAGTCCTCAAGATGACGAGGAAGAACAGGTACAGCAAAGCGATCAAGAAGCAGCTATTAACGAAGCGCTAAATCCAACGCAAGCACCTATTAATGAAGACGGAACGCCTTGGAAAGTACCATCAATCGGTGCACTTACTGATTTAATTAAGCCGCAGTTACTTGCTTTTTTTGCGCCTGCTTTACTTGCCCGTATGCAAGTTATACCTTACTTAGCGCTTGATTCTGAAGCTCTACAGTCTATCGTCAGCTTGAAACTTGAAGCCATTGCCACACGTTTGCACGAAAACCACAAAATGCAGCTACGAGTAGATGCTAGTGTTTTAGAAAAACTGACTACTCAATGTACGCTTTCAGATAGTGGTGCACGTATGGTGAACGCGGTTATAGAGCAGCAAATACTTCCTGGTATCGCTAAATCAATTTTAGAGTTTATGGCAGAAGAAGACATGCCTGATATTTTAACGCTGGCCGTTGACGAACAAGACGAAATTACGGCGACATTTGCAGATAACGCTTAAATAAAAGGATGTAAAAATGGGATTCATGGACATATTTAACGAGCTCAAGGCAAATAAGAGTCACTTTAGTGTTGCTATACAGGGCATGCCTGACGGAATGGTCTATGTAACTGACTTTGAGTCTAGGGACGATCGTTTATGTGAAGACTATGAATTTAAAATCCAAGTATTGAGCCCTGAACATTTAACATCTGAAATGCTAATAGGCAAAGATGTATCGTTATCACTAGTGTGGTCAATGTTAGATCGTACTATTTCAGGGTTAATTAGTGGTTTTATAGCGCATGGTCAAAGTCATCAGGGGTATCACTATACTTTGATCATGAGTTCTCATTTAACATTACTTAAGCATCAGCATTCTAACCGTGTATTTACTGCTATGGATGCAGGTAAAATTATTTCGAGTGTGTTTGAAAAAGCAGGTTTCCCTGCGCAAAAGTTAAATGTACAAGCAAGCTCAACCATGCTCGATATGACCGTGCAATACAACGAAACTGATTACGAATTTGTAACACGCTTAATGCGTAAGCACGGTTTTGTGTACAGCTTTGTAGAGCAAACTAGTGGTGAATGTACATTGTATATTTGCAATGATTCTAATGGTATAGCGCAAGAGTTTGATGAAATAAACCTAAGCTATGTACCACCTTCTGGTCAAGTAAGAACGAGTGAGTCAATTTTTGCTATAAGCAGGCAGGCCCAATTATTTCCGCAAAGTACACACTTAGATGATTACAACTACCAAGCTCCGGGTAATTTGCAAGTTTCAAAAAATAACAGTGCGTCAGTTATTGGTTTTGGTGAAGATAGTCATTACGGTGATAATTACGGGCAATCAAACGAAGGGCAAGACTTAGCAACTATCAGACAGCAAGCGTTTGATTGCCAACGTGAGCAAATAATAATAGACACAGACTGCAGGGCGCTTCGCCCTGGTATGCGTTTAAATATTTATGACCACCCAGAGCATGATGGTCAGTATTTAGTGACGCGTGTAGAGCACAAAGGTAGCCAAAGTGCTTCGGTTGAATACGGCTCTAATGTAAAGGGCTTAACGTATAAAAACCAAGCTTATTTAATTAGTGTTAACCAGCCTTATAAAGCTCCATTACGCCCAGCGAGACGTGTGTTTGCAACGTTTAATGCATTAATTGAGCAAGAAATTGATGACAAAGGTAACTACGTAGTAAAACTACCGTTTAATCAAGATGGAGAAGGCCAAGAAAGCCGTCCTACACGTTTAATGCAACCTTACGGCGGCAGCGGGCACGGTATGCATTTTCCACTAACTCAAGGTACAGAAGTGCTCGTTTGTGGTGAAAATGGTGATTTAGACAGGCCTATAATTTTAGGCGCGCTTTATAATGAAAATGCACCAAATCCTGTTACAAGCGAAAACCCAACTGAAAACAAATTAGTAACTAAAGCTGGGCACAGCTTTGTAATGGATGACAAAAAAGGCGAAGAGAAGATAAGCCTTGCCAATAAAAACAATAAAAACCAATTAATACTCGATGCAACAAATGGTGCGCACCAGGCAATGTTAAAGTCTGTTGATGGTGATGTTAAAATTTCAGCGAAAGAAAACCTACAGTTTGTTGCCGAGAACGACGCAAATTTTACAGTCGCTAATAATTTTACAACCCGAGTAGAAAACAATCTGCAAATTCAAACCCGCGAGGGAGATATTACAGTTACCTCGGCTGCGGATTTAACTCTAAACTCAGCCTCAAATAGTCGTATTCAAGCGACTGACGGTAACTTAGAGCTCACAGCAACTGATGAGCTTAAAATGCAAGCACGACAAGATATTAGCGTTTACTCGGTAGACGGCAACCTTGAGCTACAAGCACCTCAAGGTGATTTAGAATTAAACAGTGGTAAAAATATTACTATAAAAGCAAATGGACAGGGTTCAATTCAGTTAAGCCAAGGTGGCGCAAGTATAGAAATTGATGCTGCGGGTAACCTTACAATTGACGCCACTAATATAACGTTAAGTGCCACTAATATAGCAATCAAAGGCAGTGCAATTAGTAATAACTAAGTTAAAGGAGTAATTTAATGAACGCTAAAGTAAAAAGTATATTTAATCACGATCAGCAACTTGCACCTGTAAGTAAAGTCGATGAATTTGGCCGAGTTAAAGGTGTTACAGTAAATAACGACGAACAGAGTGTTGTAGCACAAGCGGCGCACATAACACCATGCCAAGTGGGCGACACAGTACTACTTACCCACACTGCACAAGGTTTTATAGTAACAGGGCTACTTGCAAATGAAGATCAAGCGCCCGCTGCACTCATTAAAAATAGCAAAGGCCATATTGTTATTGAAGCTCAGCAAAGTATTAGCCTCCAAACCGCTAAAGGGACGATAGAAGTATTTGCTGATGGCACCATAGTGCTCGAAGGGCGAGATATAACAGCCAATAGCGAGCAAGATCTTACCTTGGCTGGCTGGCCAATTAGGCTTAATTAATACTATGTTTGCTCAAGTCGCTAAGGTTAAGCAGCATCAGCAGCGCTTAACTACTTTATTAAAACACAAACAAAAGCTGCAAGCGCAAGGTGTTTACCCGCTTGCTCGACTCAATGTAATTGAAAGCCAATTACTAAATCATTTATACACACTCAGCGATTTAAAAAGTGATGCACCCACAGATTACTTTGCAGGTAAAAATTTAACACAAGTAAGCCATTTAGCGCTTGATAAATTTATTACCCTTGCGTTAGAAAGCCCAGAGCACCACAGTATCTACGCGCTATTGCTACAAAGTCTTAATTTAAAAAGTGAACTTAACAGCGGCGAAACTTTTTTAGCTTTAAAGTCGAACAAACATTTAAGTTATTACAGTGTATTACAGCACTTACTTGATTATTGGCAGTTAGATGATAATAAAGCACTGCGCAATAGTGTACTCAACGAAAAAGAAGAGCTTGATAGTACCGCGATTACTTTACTTTTTTCACAGCAATTGAGTGAAACAGAGCTAAATAGTGCCATGCTACATGCTAACTTTGATATTGCTTATGCAGCACTCGTGAATGCCTATTGTAATAAAACAAGTAACGTATCTGACATGCTGTTTAAAGTATTTGCCAAAACAAATGATGACGACAAAAAAGCAAAATTACTTGCCCTAGCAGGGCTTACTAACGATCCGCGCTGGGATGAACCTTGCCTACTTTTTTGTAAAGCGAACCCCGGGCTTTGCCAACATGTACTAAGCCACTTTGTATATAAGCGCGCATTGCCTTTATTTATAAATTTAATGGCGCATGGGGTAACTCAAAAACCAGCTTACGCAGCATGGCTAATTATTACTAACAGAGCGCTTGCCCAAGCAAAAAAAGTAACTGTAGTAGAATCAAATAACGAAAAAAACGTACACAGCGGCATAAACCTTGACGATGCAGAGCATGCAAGGCAAGCGTTTGCACTTGTCCCAGGGGATCAATTATTAAACGGCATTAGCTTTGTGTGCAGTAATGCAAAACAAAAATTAAAAATACTTGCAGGTGAAGTTGTGCAACGTGTTGTAGCACCACATTATCCTCTGCAAAAGGCCTGTGGTTTGTACCATGTATTACTGAGCGCCAAACAATGGCAAAGTGTTATAGCGGAGAGCCCAAGTGCTGAATAATTTTTCTCCTTGGCAGGCTAGTTTTTTTGATGGTTGGTTGAGTGACCGTACGCTGGCTAAAGTTGTCCTTGTAAAACAAAACTTTGAATTTGACGAAAAAGGCAATGTAACACCAAACGAGCCCGGACCCGATATTGTTGTAGCCGATGACTACGATGGCGACCCCGCATATACACCACTTAGAGAAGTAAACGAACAAGTCGCCTTTAAGCATGGATTTGAAGTGTATGGCGACTTTACAGCTTACCCGCCTAAAGCCAAACAAGCGCGAGTAATTGAAGTAGAGCTTGGCCTTCATGATAAAGCGCAGCCACTATTTAAAAAACGTTTACGTGTAACTGGCGCACGCTTTTGGAAGCGCTCTTTACTTGGGCCTGTTGCAACTGATCCGAATATTATTGAGCCTACACCCATTAATTACAGCAATGCTTTTGGTGGAAAAGACTTTAACGATGAGTCTAATTATCTGCTTGAAAATCCGATAGGGAGAGGATTTAAGCTTAAAAACAAACAAGCAAAAGGGCAGCAATTACCTTGCATTGAATATGCAAACGAGCTTCTACGAAAGCCGAGCCATACTACGCCAGTAGCTGGTTTTTCTGCAATACCATCACATTGGTCACCACGTATAGAGCTGATGCCCGAAATTGATCAAAAAGCACTAATGGCAGGTAATTACCCATTTAAAACAATGCTTGATGAACATTTTAATAATATGGCACCTTTAGATCAGCGAGTAAAAAAAGAGTTTACAAAAGGGTGGGCGTTTTCACTTTCAGGATTGTACCCGTTACAAGAATATGGGCAACATCAACGAGTTGAGCTCCCATTTGAAGAGCCTATTGTTCAGCTAGTTAACACATTAAACAGACATACAATTAACTTGCGCTGCGATACGTTGGTTATTGATTCTGACGCGCAAAGTTTTTCTTTGTTATGGCGCGGTTATATTGACGCAATACACGTAGGCGCAAATAGCCAGTTAGTCGTGGCAAAAAGGGAAGCTAACTGATGAAGTTTGATGTACTTTGCCATATAAATGCTACAGGGTGTACAACAAGCAGCCTATATACAGCTGTTGCAAACCAAATGTTGTTTTCTAAACCGAGTAAAGCATTAATACGGTGTGATATAAGCTTAGATGCCCCCTACATAATGGTAGAAATAGAAGAGCTTGCTCAGCTTGATAGGCAAACCAAGTGCTTATTGTTATTAAGCCAGTTGCTCGAAAATATTGATATTACAACACTTAGAAAAACATCCCGTATAAGTCAAATAGTGTTTGTATTACCACAGGATGAGTTAAATAAACCAATAATAAGTGACGATACACTCAGTGAGCTTTTAGCTGAGGTGATTTCGCAGCAAATCCCTGATTTTGAACAAACTACAACGCTTGATTTAAAAAGCATAGCGCCCGATACACTTATAATTGCACTCGACTCTTGCGTTAGCTACCAATACGTAAGCCATCAAGCAAAAAATAACGTGGTGCAAGTGTTAAACGGCCCGCCAGGCATTATTAATGGTGAAGGTGGATATGTATTACTTACCCATTTGCAAGGCACCCTTAGTGCACAGCTTTTTAATGGCGAGTTAAACGAACAGCTTAACCAAGCAAAAGCGTGTGTTAATGATACTTACCTCTTTGCAGGTAAACAGTCGTTAGCATGGCAAAAAAAATGGTTTGCTAATACACAAGCATTGTATAGCCCAGAAGACGAATTAATAGAGCTCGCCAACTTAAATAATACTATTGGCCATCAAGGCGTTGCAAACGACTTTGCTGGCTTAGTGCTTGCAAATAGCTATTTAAATAACCCACTAAATG
The DNA here is from genome assembly GCF_040309305.1 of Pseudoalteromonas sp. RB2-MNA-CIBAN-0110. Taxonomy (NCBI): domain Bacteria; kingdom Pseudomonadati; phylum Pseudomonadota; class Gammaproteobacteria; order Alteromonadales; family Pseudoalteromonadaceae; genus Pseudoalteromonas; species Pseudoalteromonas sp. RB2-MNA-CIBAN-0110. The sequence continues at coordinate 47,387 of NZ_JBEOOQ010000035.1, forward strand.
AAGGGTTACAGCATGTATTTTTATTATTTAATTCACCTAACGAGCAATTAATAAAAATTTCAAGGAGTGAAAATTCATGACATACATTAATGCAGCCGCAGGTAAACAAACAGGCAGTGTTCAGTACGACATCGACGCGCTAACCGCCGATGTTCGCTCAGGTGGATCGTTAACATGGCGACACAACAACCCAATACTATTAGGGCTTAATAATAGTGCTCGAAGTAACGGCGCATTAGGTAAAGCCAGCAATGTCGCTATTTTTGAAGACCGAGCCAGTGGAGATGCGGCATTTTTAGCTGAAATAGGCCGCCCCAAATACCGTGAAAAAACACTTGGCGAAATGGTTAATGTATTTATTCCAGACTACATAATTCCACCACCACAATGGGATGATGAAAAAAACGAACCTATTTTGCCGTGGAATGAGTCTCAAACCAATATGGATGTTAATAAACCTATCACTAATGCCCAAGCATTTTTAGATTTAGTGTCGAGTCATTTAGGGTGGGAAGCCGGCAGTCAAGAGCAATTAACTAAAGATACGCAATCGCAAGCAGCGCAAGTAGCCACAGTATCAGGGCAAAATGTATTAATTAATGGCCGCACCGCAGTGCACCAAAGTAGTGGCGGCAAGCTAAGCACTATTGATATATGTTTAACAACGGTAGGCCCAAGTGTTATCCCAATTCCTTATCCAAATATGGCCGCAGCAAGCGATGTAGCAAGTGTGGCGGGGTCAGTAAAAATAAATGGTAACGGTGCGGCTAACATAAAAAGTAACTTTTCAAAAAGTAAAGGCGATAAACCCGGAGATAAAAGAGGCCTAATGAGTGGCACTAACGATGGTAAAGCTGAATTTATTATGGGCTCATTTAACGTACTCATTGAAGGCAAACCCGCAGTGCGCCAAGGCGACCCAATGATATCAAACTCAAAAAACACCCCGCCTATGCCGCTAGCGCAATCAGGTGGCGCATCACCAAGGGGGTTAAGTGTTGAAATGAGGGATTCAGATACACAAAGTGAAGACCCAGCAGAGGCCGCTTTTATCGTAGAGACAGACGCTAATAATAATTTAATTGGTCAAGGGAAGTTTACCGTCACTCAAGGTGCATTCAAGAATAACCAAGTTTTTGATGAGGGAGTTTAAATGACTACACAATATATATACGCCCCTAGGATTGTTGATGAAGCGAAAGACTGTAGTTTAAATCTTATTTTACATAGTTTTTCTGGACCGGAGCTTTGTATACCTTTTGGTAAAGCCGCGAAAAAGTTAAAGTCGCAAGATTTAGCTGAAGATCAAAAACCGACATTTATAACCGTTACGCCGCTAGTATTTAAAGACTATACACTTGATAAAACTAAAGCGGGCGCACCCGAATTCATCCCTATGGATAAATTTAGACCAACACCAGAGGATGATGCTGCATATGGTTATTATTACATATATATTAATGGTTTTTTATGGAGAGAAATTGCAGCGTTAGCTGATAAGCAATTGAGTGATGTGGATTTATCCCTACATCATAGCCAAGACCTTAGACCGCATAGTAGTGTTTTTAATCAAGATATTTTACTACCGCGTAAAATAATTGAACTGTTTGGTTCGTCAAGTACAGCCCAAGTGCCTAATATTCAAATTGCTTTTTCGCGAGTACAGTGGTCGTGGGAATATATCACTGCATTAGGAGGGATGTATGAAAGCGACTTACGCCTTAGTAAAAAACCATTATTAAGTAAGTGTGATGATACTCAAATTGCAAATAGGTATCGTAATGAGCGAATGCAATCTTTAGACTTTAATGATGCTCCTAATTGGGGTTCGATTAAAAACATGGACGTTCTTGGTGGTAAAGTAAGCGTGCTCGTTCATGATATTTTAGGTATAGCTCAGGCTCAAAAAATAACAGCTGACTTCTATTCTCAAATACTGAAAGACCAACAATCAGAACTTGAATCGAATGGGTATTATAAGTCGGCAATGCTGGCTCATCAGCTGTATTTTAATGAAAGTTTGTGGCAAAAACAGGCACTCAGCACACCTAAAACGTCGCATAAACCTTTTGTAAAAGAAGACCCACAAAGCAGTAATACACGAAAAGCAGCGGATGAAGTCTCAGAGCAAGAACTAGAAAAGTATTTGCTAGGAACCAATCCATCTTCAGTAATTGATGCAGTTGAAGGTTATTTAGTTGCTCGAGAAAAGCTCTACGATTTATATTATTTAGATTGCCAAGATTTAGAGCTAACTTTAAGTGAGATTAGCGACCAAATTAATGTTCAACCACCGGCAGAGTGGGAGTGCCTAGCCAAGGATTTAACAACGGGCGGCGTTCTAACTTACGGACTGGCGTTTGAATTTATATGTGAGCAATTAATAACACTAATCTTACCTAAAACAACACTGTCTGCGTATTTACCAGGGCTATGCGATAAAGAAAAAAAAGACAAGTTAATTAATCGATTAGATGAGCAATTTGAAAAGAGTAAAACATTAGTATTTGAAATAACTCAAACAAGCAATAATTGGTTTAGTAAGCAATTTTGTGTACACCCAGAGGCATTTGGAGAAAACCTAGCAAACACTAATTATGATGAGGAATTAATTGCAGACACAGTAGAAGGGTTTAATCCTAAAAAGTTTGATCATGACAAAATTAAAGAAGAGCTATCATTACCGTTTATACCTGCCTATTTATTGAATAAAGGTGTACTTGATGTTGTCTCTAAGGGGCTTAATGAGTGGTTAGGTATGCAAGAACGAATCTTTGCTACTTTTACTAAAGAGTTAACAGAAAAGGGAATTAAGTACCATCACTTAATTGGCGGCTTTAGCAAATCACGTAACATAGCAGAGTTTAAAAACTTAAAAATATACCCAGCGAATGCAGTGCCTGAAGGGCGCTTTGCTTTGAATATGGATATTGTTAGCCACCCTTTATTAAATGACTTAAAAACGAGTAAGCAACGAAGTGCATTTAATAATATTATTAAAGCCATTGAAGAAAAAGGAAAAATCACTTCCACTAATACTAATCAAGTAATTACAGTTGCAAAAGCATTAAAGCAGCCCCTTTTTTCAAATGGGATTAATGAAAGTAATCGCAAGCTATTTAAGCAAACCATCGCTTTAGTTACGCAAATGGCAAAAATGGTTTTAGAGCAAAAAAACTTAGCGGCACTCATGTCTGGCAGTCAATCTTATGTACTCACATTGCCTGAAAATGATATTCCCGCCAAAGTATTATTCGACAGCCCCGCGAGAAGTCTTGGCGAAGAGTTTCATTATCGAGGTTTAGACTCAAATATGCTTAAACGCATAACACTTTCAGTAGGGCGGTTTGTGTCAATCCCTTTACTATTTTTGACCGGCTATAGCAGTTATGTTGCTTATGGTGATTATGAAAAAGAGTTTAAAAAAGGCGATCTTTATGAAGGAGCTAAGCATTTAGCATTAATAGGGGGAACTTTAGCAGCAGTTGGTACTGTTTGGGAAACCTTTGGTAAACAGACAAATATAAAAAAAATTATAACAGGGTCTAACAATACACGTTTATTAGGGTTTGCAGCTGAATTAAGTATTTTGAGAAGCTTTTCTGGTGCAATGGGTTCTTTAATGGGGTTAATACAATTATACGACGGAATACAATTGATAAGTAAAACAGATACAGATGCAGGTGTTGCTATGTTTGCAGCCGCCGGCTTCAGTATAGGATTAGGGATACACACAATTTACTTTGCCACGTTAGGTCCTTGGGGCTGGGCGTTATTTATAGGTTCAATTGCCTTTTATCTATTATCAGTATGGTTAACGGATAGTAAGCTGGAAATATGGGCAAAGTTTGGTCCGTTTGCCAAAAATAAGCGAGGTGTATTTGCTGGTGAAGAGGGGGCCATTTACAATACTTTCTCAGATCCAAACCAATATTTTAAATATATCCAAAGCGTATTGTTTTCGCCTAAAGTGACTATTAATGAACCTAGCTTCTTTCAATCCACATCATATTATACAGTGAAAGTTGAATTGCCAATGTTCATAGTGGGTAAATCTGAGTTGCTTTTAGATGTAAAATACTCATGGCGGCATCCAACAACGTTGAATGTTTATAAAAAAGCGACTTGGGTTGAAGGCACTAAAGAGTATTTAGCTGAATTTGATAAAAATAGCCTGAGCTTAAATACAGCCACCTATGAGTTTGAAGTTGAATCACCGAACATTAGTGTGTTTGATGTTGAAATAACATCAACACTTATATACAACGAAGATTTAACCTTACCTGTAGATTTTGATGCGTTTGAAAAGCCAATTGAAAATGCCTCACTTGAATTAGCAATTGCATAAGGAAAGTAATGCAAAATAATGACTACCTAGCCGTTGATATCATGCCTAAAAAAACGCGATTTAATCGTTTTTTTTACCCTCATAAAATCAAAGAACGATATAAAAAGTTTAAAGGCTTGTGCTATTTGTATAATTGGATAGATACTGACATGCATTTAGTTGAAACCCAACCGCAAAGATATCGGTCTTTTAAGTGTGGCAACGATCCTATAAAAACGCTCTTCTTTGGACCAATGGCAATCGGGTTTACTTTAAGTTTGCTATTTGTCATTTCTTGTGTTGTTGCTACCTACTCGGACGAACCTTATCAATGGTGGGTACCGTTACTTACATTTAGTTGGAATTTATTTTTCTTGAATGTATTACCAGTTACATTTAGGTTTACATCTAAAAAAATAATATACTTTGATAGATTAAAGCAGACAGTGGGTTTTACTTTCAATATACCAGACTGTGAACAGCGTGATGAATTAGGTAATTGCTGCTTTAGTTGGGATGAAATAGTTTGTCGACTTGATATTGCATCTACGCGTCCGGGAGTTTTAAGTTACTTCCCGAGTATTAGCCATATTGATTTAGAAAAGTATCCAAAGACTAAAATGCTAGGTACGGTGGCGGATAATGGAGAAACACCAGCATATTGTTACCTGTATTGGGAAAGTAATGTACGTTTCATGGATTTAACTAAACCTTTACCTGATGTACCTGAATATGAAGAACACCGGCATTTAGACCCACGGACAGCTGAGTTTGATATTCAAAATAATAGACCTGTAGGTTTTTGGCTCGACTTTTCATTTTCGCAACAACAAGAAATTTGGCGAAAATTAAAAGATGAAGCTTATGATTTTGATTGGCTGAAGGGAAAGCCTAACGAAGAAATAACCAAACCTTGGCTGCATTTTAAAGGTGAGGCTGAGCGTATCGAAAAACTGACATGGAAATACAAAGCAAAGCGTTTAGCGCTACAGCTGTTTATGGGGATACCTTAAAGATGATTATATTTATAGAATGCAACTAGGATTCTGATAATAATTAAAAATGGAATTCAAACCTAGGTGGCACAGGTGCTGTCTAGGTTTATTAAAGCAAAGGAACCTGATGCAAAATAATTACTTCGGTGTTGGAATAATGCCAAAGAAAACGAAGTTTAATCGCTTTTTTGAAGCTCACCGAATAATAAATAAGGGAAGCGAATTTAGAGGGGTATGCTTTTTTCGACGTTGGCTAAATCAAGATAGGCGTATTTACGCGATTAAAAAAGAGCAATATAAAATAGTGCCCTGTGGCAACAACCCTATAAAAGCCATATTATTTGGACCAATGGCCATTGGCGCTGTATTAAGTTTATTATTACTAATAGCTTGTGTTGTAGCAACATATTCTGAAGAACCATTCCCTTGGTGGCTTGTAATCTTTACTTTTTCTTGGAATTTATTCTTCGTAAATTTATTACCAATCACTTCAAGATACATACCTGATAGAGTGATGTACTTGGACAGACAAAGCCAAGCAGTTGGGTTTAGTTTTAATATACCAGATTGTGAACAACGAGATGACTTAGGTAATTGTTGCTTTAAATGGGAGGAGATTGTTTGCAGGTTAACCTCGAAAATGGGTGCGCCGGGTGTAATGAATTACTTTCCGGAAATTAGCCACATTGATCAAGAAAAGTACCCTGAAACAATAGTAACCGGTTCTGTTGTTGAGCTTTCAGCTAATCCTGTGCATTGTTATTTATTGTGGGAACGCTATGTACGCTTTATGGATTTAAGTAAGCCCTTGCCTGATGTACCAGAATACGAAAAGCACCGACATCTAGACTCTATCACAGCTGAATTTGATAAGAGGAATAATCGGCCTGATGAGTTTTGGTCTTCATTTTCGTTTTCGCAGCAATTAGAAATAGATGAAGAAATCCTGAGTGAAGCATTTCCTTTTGATTGGCTTAAAGGTAGAGAGCGTGAAGACGTAATTAAACCTTGGCTGCATTGGAAAGGAGAGCCAGAGCGCATAGAGCAATTAACGTGGAAATATAAAGCAAAGCATCTTGCGCTTCAGCTTTTTATCGGCTTTCCTTGAGGTTACTAACCCTTCACCATTTATGGTAAGTTAACAGATAGAAAAGGATTTCAAATCTAGGTGTTCTAAATTCCCTAGGTAAGCAAAGTAAAGGGCTCTAATGCAAAGTAATGACTACCTAGCTGTTAATACAATGGGTAAAAAGACAAGATTTAATCGTTTTTTTTACCCTGAGCGATTAAATAGCCTCAAGAAAAAATTCAAAGGTTTATGCTATTTATATGATTTACCTGCAAGAAAGCAAAAAGCAATACAAAAACATCCAGAGCGATATAAAATAGAAATGTGCGGGAATAGCCCAATTAGAGTTATATTATTTGGCCCAATCATAATCGGTTTTGTTTTAAGTTTGTTATTTTTATTCTCTTGTATTGTGATGACTTACTCCGAGGAACCTTATCAATGGTGGATACCTGCACTTACTTTTTCTTGGAATTTGTTTTTTCTTAATTTACTGCCACTAACAGACAGTTATATCCCCAAAAAACAAATATACTTTGACAGAAAAAAGCAGCTAGTAGGCTTTACCTATGAGATACCAGGCTGTGAGGAGCGTGATGAGCTGGGTAATTACTGTTTTAAATGGGCTGATATTGTATGCCATCTAGATATGGTTGCAACACGCCCGGGTGTAATGGGGTTTGTACCCTATATAAGTCATGTTGATGAGGATAAATACCCT
>NZ_JBEOOQ010000036.1:0-52612 GCF_040309305.1 Pseudoalteromonas sp. RB2-MNA-CIBAN-0110
TAAGAGCAAATGAAATTCGGTGTCAACCGGCCACGATAATTGACGCGGAACCGGCCAAGTTAATTGACGCTAGATAATCAGTTGCTGCCAAAATTCATTTCTAGGGCCTAGGTCATCTATTTCTTGTAGGTGCTGTTGTAATTTATCACCCCCCATCGTTTTTATATCAGCTTGTCCTGTACTTTGCGCGTAGCTATTTATTAGTGATGAAAAGCGACTAAAGTACTCATTACTTTTTTGCTGTGTAGGGTTAGCTGTTCGCTCGTTTGTTACTTTTTGTGTTGGTTGATTTAGGCTATTTTGATCAATCAAATATTGTTTATAGTTTTGGTAACTTAAGTTGTTTGTAGTTGTGTTATTTGTAGTTGTGTTATTTAGAGTGCCAAAGTTGTTTTTAAGTGCATTAACACTGATCACTACACCTACTAAGGTAATAATACAAAGTGCGCTATAGCAAAAGTACAATGCGCTTTTTAAAGTGTTACGCAGTAGTTTATATTTATTATAACTTTGCTTAATAGCTGCAGCTGTATTAGGGGCTTCGCCTGTATCTAGGCGTTCGTTTTGTATTGAGGTACTTTTGTCGTTAGTACTTTCACTAATGTGTTTATCTGTATTTTTACTGTGCTCAGTGAGTGCTATTTGATTATTTTGAGATTGAGAGATTACAGTAATGAGTTGAGGTTCTACTTTAGTAATCAAACCTAGCTTTTTAAGTGAGGATTCTGTTTTAACAGCATCAATACTCGATAAGTCTTTTTTTAAAGCGTAAGCTTTTCCATCAAATAACTGAATAACAATATTATGAGGAATATTAAGAAGTTGGCTGAGTTGTTCTTGGGCAGAGGTAAGGTCAGTATTTTGATATAACTGACCATTAAAAACAATTTTAAATGTAGCGCTCACGTTAGTACCTTGCTTGTGTAATTCCATTTTTGGAATTTTATTTTTATTATTTGATACACAAAGCTAACTTAACAGATAAAGGGTATGCTTTCTAATGATTTGCGATTAAAAAAGCCTTAACAAACAGCGTTAAGGCTTTGGCGTGTAGCTGTTACTTTATCGTTTAGCGAGTGATTTTACAGGTTGCTTTTGATCACTTGCTGGTTGGGTTGCTATGTCTATTAATGTTTCAAGTGGTTTATTTCGAACGCACATAAGCACCTTGTTCATTGCTTGGCATGTGCCTGTCGCTTTTTTATCATGGCTTGTGTAGCTGCAATCTTCATTAATGGCTTTTGCTTCACATGCTTCCCAAGGCGCGTTTGAGCCGTGGCCTGCATGGCTTAGCGCTGAGCATGAGGCAGCAAGTAAAAAGCCAGTGGTTAGTGCTTTTATCACGTTAAATATTTTCATTAGTATCTCAGTTAATTATTTAGCCAGAATGCGAGTTATCTTGCGGTAGCACCTTTAAAACAACCAATAAACATGTTTTCAGATACATCGGCTGCATGGTAGTGGTAACCGCGTGTATCGTCGGTGTGGCCTCTACATTCGTCTAAATCAGTGGGTTCTAATCCATCTTCGTTAAGCATGCCAAATATACCAAATCCATCGAGTGCATAACCCATCATGGCGGCATGACCGTCTGATTGAATTTGTGTTTGGCTACAACCTGCTTCACCGTGGTAGTGATAGCCTGCTACTAAGTTAATATGGCCAGCGCAATCATCAAAGGCTGCAATAGTGTATGCGCCTAAAATAGCCTCAACAGGCGCGGGTGCAGCAAGTACAACACCATTGAGAGCAACACCTACATTAGCGTTACCAATACTGCTATTTTGAGTGGTTGCAACAGGCGTTATTGGAATTAAAAATGATTCTGATATACCGCCATCAACATAATCAATAGAGCATTCTACGCAGTGGTTTTGGTATTGTTCTTCTACGTTTGGACGTGCAGCGCCATCACACGATTCTTGTGTGTCGGTTACATTTACAAGGCCTGTACCTTCGTCGTATAGCTGCCAATGACTATCGTTATATAATGTTGGTAGATTTAAAATAAAGTCTCCGGTTATATCGTAAACCTCACCGGTACCATCAAACCAAATACCGGCTTCGTCAGCTGTTGAGGTGATATTTTGAGGGCAAAATACACCAATCTCGTAATTTGAAGGCGCACCGGCAATATCAATTTTGTAGCATGAGGCTTCATCGCCATTACTTAGCGTACATGTTTGAGTGGTAATTGATGAAATGAGCGCATCGCTTTCAAAGTTAAAAGGGTCGACTTCTACAACAAAATCGGTTGAAGTATCTGTTGTAGTTCCCTCATCGGTGGTTGTTTCAGTTACGACGGTACTTTCAGCATCGCTACCGTTACAGGCAGCTAAACCCAGTGCGAGTATGCACACTGCAAGCGGTGTCAAAATTGGTGTGTTAAATCTTCTCATCAAAAATATCCGGTAATGAAGTTGAATGTATAATATTTGTTAAATGTGCAAACAAAGTGCAAAAACAACGCAACATAGTACATAGCACGAGATAGAAGCTGATAAAGTTTCTCTAAATGTGTTTAGTACCTTTTTTACTATTTAAATACTGCGACTTAAAAGTACTTAAAAGTACTTAAAAGTACTTAAATAGGCAGTGGAGTTTTATGGATTTTTTATTTCCCGACAGCATGTCTTTATTTTTGTTTTTATTGTTAATGATCACCGCTGGCTTTACTTCTTTTATATCTGCTGCATTTGGTGCTGGTGGCGGATTAATGCTGCTTGTTGTTATGGCGTCGTTTATGCCAATGGCAGTTGTTGTGCCTGTGCATGGTTTAGTACAGCTTGGCTCTAATGCAAATAGGTTTTTACTCAGCTTTAAGCATATTGATAAAAGCATGTTTGTATATTTTGCGTTAGGCGGCTTAGTAGGGGCGGGGTTATCAAGTTTTGTTATTGATGATATATCGCTTGATGCTATGAAGTTAGTGGTCGCTATTTTTGTTATTTATTTACTGTGGGGTAAAACGCCACCTATAAAATTAACCTCTAAGGTGTGGCGTATGGTCGCCGGTGGAATAACTACTTTTATTTCTATGTTTGTGGGGGCAAGTGGCCCATTAGTTGGTAGCTGTTTATATATTAATAATTACGAAAAGTTAAAATTTACGGCAACGTTTTCGAGCATTATGAGTGTGCAGCATTTATTAAAAGCGATAATTTATGGCGCTGTTGGCTTTAGTTTTTGGCAATGGATACCGCTTGTAATTGCCATGGTAATAAGTGGCGCTGTAGGAACTTGGTTCGGAATTAAATTACTTAAAAGGATGTCTGGGGATAAATTTAAGCATATTTTTAGGATAGTTTTAACGTTATTAACGCTACAACTTGGTTGGCAAGGTATAAAAATATTACTCCACTAATTTGCTTAGTGGAGTAAATTTAATTTTATTAAACATAAATTATTTAAGAGGATTAAATAATTCATTGCGCCAAAAAGTTACTGATATAGAGCGACTACACTGTAATTTTTTGCCTTATCGATGAATTACATATTCTTTGTAATAATTGTTCATACGTTTAATTAAATTGGTATTAAAGCTTATTTAACAGCGGCTTTAATTGGCTTGTCGCCATCAAACAACTTAAAAATGCGGTTACTAATAAATGAGTTGGTCGCAATATGTAATAATGCATTGGCTACGTTTTCGCGGCTAATTTTAGCTTCTGAACGATCACTTGGTTGCTGCGTAGTTACTTGCATTGAAGCACTATCGTCAGTCAATGTACCAGGGCGAACAATGGTATAATTTAAACCACTGTTTATTAGGTGCTCGTCAGCCATATGCTTAGCAACTAAGTAAGGTTTTAAATCACCTTGAATCGAATCTGGATCGTCAGCACCAATCGAACTGACCATAATAAAGTGATTAACGCCGTGCTCTTTAGCGAATGTAGCTGCTTTTGTTGCAGCCCATAAATCAATGAGTACAGTTTTATCATCGCCTGTACTTCCACCAGAACCAGCAGCAAAAATCACTTGGTCACAGCCTTTCATTGCATCACCAAAATCGCCTTCAAGATCTTGCTCAACAATAGTTAAAAAAGAGCTGTTTAAATCGCTTAACTTATTTTTGTCACGCACTAATGCCACAACATTTTGCTCATTTTCTAAAAGTAGCTCAGTTGTCATTTTACCTATTTGTCCGCTTGCGCCAATAATTAGGGTCTTACTCATAATTAACTCCTTCCAATAAATAGTAAAAGTAATGTGCTTACAAACAGACCTTGGGGTAGGGGATTATTTTTAAAGGGTAAAAAAGAGTTTAAATGAGCTAATTTCAAAAAATACTTTAATTAAAGTGCGATGCTTAACTGAGTATTAAAATCAGCTGCTTTTGGTGTGTTTTTTTAGACCTTTTTATTCAACCATTATACTCACTTCGGTCACATAACTACGGCGGTATAGACTAATACGGACTTTATGTTCTTGGTAATTATAAAACAAAGTGCGATATGTACTATTGCCATTTGTTTTTAAAGGTTCACCTAATTTTTGCTGATAAAAGCGAGTGATATCAGAAATTGAATCTGTTAAATAACCAGTGCGTACCATTGGGTATTCGCTTGCTACGTCCATCGTTGTAACAAATTCTTCAGGAAGTGGGATTTCAGTGACGTTTTGGCTAAGTGCGTTAAACGATAGAGTGCATAGCAATATTATTAAAAATGCTAAAGTTTTCATTAGGGTCCTTTGAGTAATAAATTCCTTTTATTGGTACTTATTTTACCTCAATAAGCACCAATGTCATTTAAATTTTATTACGAATTAAGTCTCGCACTATAAACCGAGCTGGGTGAATCGCTTGGCTTACACGTTCGCTTAATGGACGGGGTTCGTTATTTAAACAACTTACGAGGTGGTCTGCACTTAGCGGTGCGCTGCATAAAGCGCGTGCGCCAAAACCGGTGAAAATATGTAGGCCTTGTTGTGGTTTATTAAGTTGCTCATATTGGTAGCGTTTACCTAAGCGTAGATTAGCAAAGGCCATTATGTAATCACTTTGTTCGCACCATTGCCCTGCCATTGGTAGGTGATCTATAAATGTGCAGCGAACAGCCGCTTTTGCCGAGTTTATATTGCCAAGGGTGGAGGCAAATTCACTTTGCTGATAAAAGCTAAGTAGTTGCTCTTGGTTTAATTGGTTGTCGAGCGCTGTAACTTGGCGGCTTTTAGTGTTTTTTTCAAATGTGGCACCCATACAGTGATGATCTAAATAAGCCGGGGTAAAATACCCTTTATGGCATAGCACTGTTTTAAGTTTGCGTGATTGCTCACTTGCCTCAATATGTGAAACCTGACCGCGTACGCCTACTATAGGTAGCGCTTTTGTTTGCTCAAATGAATCGCTGTGCTCACCTGCACAAATAATTACATCGCTAAACGGGCCTAGCTGCTCATCATTCGTTAATAAAAACCAACCGTTGTCAGTTTTTTTAAGCTGCTTTATATTGCAGTTAAATAGGCTTTTAAATGGGTTTATGCTATTTGCAGCGCTTAGCATAGCGTTTACTAATTGCGGCGGGTTAACCCAGCCGCCTTGTTCAAAAAATACGCCTGAATAACCTGTTGTTACGCCGGCTATTTCATCGCCTTGCTCTGCGGTTACGTTACGCATTAGCTGGGTTGGCCACAGTTGTTTTTGTGCTAAGTTTTCGTGCTTATCAGCTAGAGGTTTTTTCACTGCGTGTTGTAATACGCCGCACCAATCGTAATCAAAGCTAAAGCCGTTTTTGAGTAACTGGTTATACAAACGTTTTGCGTATAAAAAGCTATGTGCAAACAATTCACTGTGTGGCGAGTTTTTAGCTTGTAGGTGAGGGTAAATAGCGCCTTGCACATTGTGCGATGCCCCCATTGCAGGCTTTTCATCTTGGCAGAATAATTGGCTGGTTATGCCTCGTTTAGCCAAGCTGTATAAAATACAGCTACTGGCAATACCACCGCCAATGACCGCTACATTTTTTAAAGTACTGCTATCTTGATTAAAATAAGCGGGGGTTGATTGAGCGTTATTAACATGTTTAAGTTGGCCAGTAAGCATATCTTCTTTTTGATTAAAATTTTTGGCTTTTTTAGTACTAAAGCCAGCCTCTATTAATCCTCGTTGAACAAAGTCAGCGGCAGTAAAAGTCGATAAGGTTGCATTAGCTCTTGATATATCAGCCATGGAGTTAAATAAACTTTGCTGCCACATATCAGGATTTTTACTTGGCTCAGGCCCATTTAAATACCAAGCATCAACAATTCCTGTTTGCGGATAGCTCATTGCTTGTATTGATTCAAGCGCATCACCAAAGTATAAATCGAGAACAACACTGCCATTATTAAATTCGAGCCGGTGGCATCCTTCTAAATTAATTGGGTAGTTTACTGTTAATTGCTCACTAAAATAACTTAAGGTAGGCCAAGCGGTTAATGCTTGTTTTAAGTCTGTTAATGTTAAGGGATACTTTTCAAACGAAATATAGTGAAGGCGTTTTACGCTTTTTTCACATTCATTTTGAACTTGCATCCGCTCAAGGTGGTCTTTAAAGCGTTGCCACGTATTTAAAAAGTTTAAACCGGTGCCAAAACCGGTTTCGGCAATAACAAAATGTGATTGGTCATGATTTTGTAATCGTACATCTATATTATTTTGCTCATAGTACACATAATGCGATTGAGCTAAGCCATCGTCATTAGAAAAATAAATATCACCGGAGTCATTAGTCAAAGGTGTACCTAAATTATTAATGTGACTATGTGCGTTCTTAATCATAATTTTTTAAATTTATAGATATATTTTTAATTATTTTACGGGTTTTCTTTGTAATAGTCTGGCGTTATTTATAAGCTAGCAGTTCAGAGTACAAGTGTACGCTAGAAAGCTGACCACTTAGGTGATTAAATTCGCGTAAAATAGAATGCAATTAAGTATTAAGCTAAGGGAATTACCCATGAGAAGAGCTGTAATTACAGGTATCGGTGTTGTATCAAGCATTGGTAACAACAAAGAAGAAGTATTAGAATCGTTAAAAACGGGCAAAAGCGGTATCGCTTTTAACCAAGAATTTGCCGATTATAAGTTACGTAGTAACGTATCGGGTAAAATTGATATTGACGTTAAAGCACATGTTGACCGCAAAGCAATGCGCTTTATGGGTGATGCTGCTGCATATTCTTATATTTCGATGACTCAAGCAATTGAAGACTCAGGTTTGTCTGACGACCAAGTATCAAATGAGCGCACGGGTATTATTGTTGGCTCTGGCGGTGGTTCGTCTAAATGGCAGGTAGAAGCTGCTGATATTTTACGTGAAAAAGGCGTAAAACGTGTAGGGCCTTATATGGTTCCACGTACTATGGCGAGCACTACATCTGCTTGTTTAGCAACACCCTTTAAAATTAAAGGTGTTAACTATTCAATTAGCTCTGCATGTGCAACATCTGCGCATTGTATTGGTAATGCAGTAGAGCAAATTCAATTAGGTAAGCAAGATGTTGTATTTGCTGGTGGTGGTGAAGAGCTACACTGGACATTGGCAATGGAATTTGACGCTATGGGCGCACTTTCTACTAAGTACAACGAAACACCTGAAAAAGCATCTCGTACATACGATGCAAATCGCGATGGTTTTGTTATATCTGGCGGCGGCGGTATTGTTGTAGTTGAAGAACTTGAACATGCGCTTGCACGTGGCGCGCACATTTACGCTGAAATTGTTGGCTACGGTGCAACATCAGATGGCTACGACATGGTTGCTCCATCTGGCGAAGGTGCAGCACGTTGTATGCGCCAAGCTATGCAAGATGTAGACAGTATTGATTACCTAAATACGCACGGCACATCTACACCTGTAGGCGACGTTAAAGAGCTTGGTGCGATTCAAGAAGTGTTTGGTGGTAAGTCACCAATGATCAGCGCAACTAAAGCAATGACGGGTCATGCCCTCGGTGCTGCAGGTGTTCACGAAGCTATCTTCTCATTATTGATGCTAGAGCACAGCTTTGTAGCGCCTTCAATTAATATTGATGAGCTAGATGAGCAAGCGGCAGGTTTAGATATTATTACTGAGCGTCGTGATGTTGAGTTAAATACTGTAATGTCTAATAGCTTTGGCTTTGGTGGCACAAACGCGACTTTAGTTATGAGTAAGTACAAAGGTTAATTTGAGCTTATAAGCCCTAAATATGTAAACACATATCAGGGCTAAATAGCTTAAAACAAAAAAGGAAAGCCGAGGCTTTCCTTTTTTATTATCGAAAGTTAAATTAACCTTCGTTATGTTCTTTACGCGCTTGCTCAATTTCGTCAGCAATATCTTGCGCTTTCTGCTTAGTTTTTTCAGTTAACTCGCCAGCAGCTTCTTTGCTTTTAATCCATGCATCAACCGCAATCTCTTTGCCGTCGTCGTACATGTCTAAGCCCATTGTTTTACTTTGCTCTAATAGCTCGTTTAAAGACTCGTCATTTTTAAGATCGTTAGTTGTCTCTTTAACGTCGTTCCATGCATCACCAAGCTTTTCTTGCATTTGTGCGCTTTTATCTTTTGCATCTTCTTTTACTTCGTTGGCATCTTCACAACCAGTTAATGTAATTAAAGTGCCTAATAAAGCTAAACCTGCTAATTTATTCATGTGCTATCTCCTTTAGAGACTGATAATTAATTCGAGGCAGACTATACAACAATGAAAATGAACGCCCCCGTAACAAAACGATTAAATTTTAAATTAATGAGTGAGCGTGATTGGCCTCAATTATTTGAACTCGACCAAGACCCCGCCGTAATGCAGTATTTAACGCGAGGTGTACCTACCTCTTTAGAGCAAATAAAAAATGAGGGAGTGCCTCGTATGCTCGCATATCGAAATGAGCTAAAAGGCTGGGGGCTGTGGAGTATCACTATAAAGCAAACCAATACATTTATAGGTTGGGTATTAATAAGGCCTATGGGCTTTTTTACTGATACACCAAACTACAGTGATATTGAAATAGGCTGGCGCTTTAAACAAGCGAGTTGGGGGCATGGTTATGCAACCGAGGCGGCTTTAGCATTATGTGATGAACTCATTAAGCAAGATGACGTTAAGGCGATAAGCGCAACTGCACTAAAAGATAATACGGCCTCTATAACAATAATGAAAAAGTTAGGCCTGCAATTTATAAAAAACTATACACATACAGATGAGCAAGGCGACTTACCTGCGGTACTTTATTCAAAAAACGTTTGAAGATGATTAAATATCAACAGCATAAAGATTGACCTGCCCTTAAATGACGTGCATTAATATGGGCAACAAAAATAATAAATTAAGGATGTTGTATGGGATTGTTTTTTTCACCACGTAAATTAATCGTCAAAAGTGTACTGGTTTTACAGTTCACTACTTTTAGTGTTTTGGCGCAGCCTTTAGCGCAAAGCGCGGTCGCAATGCCTGACTCGTTCAGTGCCGATGCTGCTAAAAGTATATTAGAGCAAGGCGGTAATGCTGTTGATGCGGCTATTACGGCACAATTTGTACTTGCAGTGACGCTTCCTGAAGCCGGAAATATTGGCGGCGGGGGATTTATGCTTATTCAAAAAGATGGCAAAGGCGATTTTATAGATTATCGCGAAACAGCGCCAACAGCGGCTCATCGTGATATGTATTTAGATGAGCAAGGTAATGTTATTGCAAACAAATCAATATATGGCATTCACGCAAGCGGTGTACCTGGCAGTGTAGCGGGTATGTGGCTTGCCCATCAAAAGCATGGCACTTTAAAGTGGGAAACACTAGTACAGCCTGCTGTAACGTTAGCTGAGCAAGGGTTTGTAGTTCCGCCTAAGTTAGCAAAAGGTGTTAGCCATTATATAGCCCATCTAAAAGAGCAAAAAATAAATGTAAACTTTGAAAAATATTTTGCTGATGTAAAAGCCAATAAAGTTTTCAAGCAACCAGAGCTAGCGGCAACGCTAAAGCGTATTCGTGATAACGGCCAAGATGGATTTTATAAAGGAGAAACTGCAAATATTATTGCTAAATTTATGCATCTACATGGTGGTATTATTAATCAAGATGATTTAAAAAATTATACCGCTAAATCACGTACACCTATTAAAGCTAGTTGGAATGGTTATGAAGTACTTACTTCGCCACCGCCGAGTTCAGGTGGTATTGCTATTTTACAGTGGCTCAAAATGTATGAGTTACAAAAACCAGATGCAGGCTTAGCGCATAACTCGACTCAGTATGTGCACTTACTTTCTGAAATAGGTAAACGTGTATTTGCAGATAGAGCAGAGTATTTAGGCGACCCTGATTTTTTTGATGTTCCAGTAAACGCGTTAACTAATATTAACTACCTCAAAGAGCGCAGTAATTGCATTTCGTTAACCGCTATCTCGACTACCGAAAATATTAAACCGGGCCTTAAAGAAAGTGAGCAAACTACGCACTTTTCAATCGTTGATAAAATGGGTAACGCTGTAGCAAATACCACCACAATAAACTTAGGGTTTGGTAGCGGTGTAGTTGTTGAAGGTGCGGGATTTATTTTAAATGATGAAATGGACGACTTTAGCGCCAAACCAGGCGTTATGAATGTGTTTGGTGCAATAGGCGGTAAAGCTAATGAAATACAGCCACACAAGCGTATGTTGAGTTCTATGACACCGACAATATTACTTAAAGACAACACCGTTAAAATGGTGACAGGTTCGCCTGGTGGCACAACCATTATTAGCTCTGTGTACGAATCTATCTTAAATGCAGTAGAGTTTGATATGAGTGCAGAGCAGGTTGTAAATAGCCCTCGTTTTCATCATCAATTGTGGCCTAAAAATATAATTAGAACGCACATAGGTTTAACCGATAGCGTAAAAGCAGAGCTTACAAAAATGGGTTACACCATAGACGAGAGACACTTTGGTGACTTACACGTTATTATTAATAAAAATGGTCAATTAGATGCCGCTTCTGAAGCATCAGGGCGCGGTAAATCAATTGTTTTTTAAATAAAAAACACCGCGCTAAAAAGCGCGGTGTTTAAAATAATAAAAGCTTATTGAGTATCAATTAAATCTTCAACACCCACTATTAGCCATGGAGCATCGTCTGAAATTAGACGCTCTAAGTGCCAAATTTCTAAAATAGGCTGTTCTTTTTTATCGCCTAAATCACGGTACTTACCTTTAAAGCGAACACTAACCTGCCACGATTGCGCATTTGTATCTGCACGCACAAGTTCGGCATCAATAAACATTACTTCAGTGTCTACGCTCTGTATAGCTTCACGCTCAGCTTTAAATTCGGCAACAAGTGCAGGGCTTAAGTATTCAGCCATTGTGGTGTAATCGGCATTATTCCATGCAGTTTGTAGCGTATGGTAATGACTACGGGCACCTTGCAAAAAGCCATTAACGTCAAAGTTAGGTGGTAAATTAAAAGGGACACTTTCACCTTGTGGGGCGCTGTTAGCAAAGCCTGTACTCATTGGCTGCTCGATTGGTGCTTGTTTAAAAGCATTTTGCTGAGCACTTGTATCTGCACTGGCATTTGCAAGTTGTGGGGCACGATTAGCACGTAAAAAGCCTGTTACTAGCTTAAATAAAATAAATAGTCCGCCAGCTAATAAAATCATTTCTAATAGCTGAAAACCTTCAAAATCGTCGCCTAACATTGCTGCAATTAAGCCACCCGCTAAAAGACCACCCAAAACGCCAGCCATAATGCCTTTTTTATTTGATGTGGCTTTAGGTGCTGCTGTTGGGGTTGTTGTATCTGCTTTTTGTTTTTGTGCTGTTTGTTGTGTTGCAGGAGTTTGTCCACGTTTACTACTGCCAAACTTTTTACGTGCGTGTGCATCAAAACTGGCAGTACATAATAATGCCAATAATGAAAAAATAACGATGATGTTCTTCATGAAATTCCCTAATTAAAATCGAGCCGCGATTATAATTTACTTTCTTAATGAATTTAATTAATTACTTTAAAAATCAGAGGTTTTGAGTATAAAAGAAAAGGTTTATTGGTAGGTATATAATCAAAAAACCGCTTAGTAGAGACTAAGCGGTAAATTTGTTTATTTTAAAGCCAACGAATAGCGCCAGTAACGCGTTCGTTATAAGTATTTAGAGGTGCTCCAACACTTGCCACTAAAATAGTATCTGCTTGTGAGCCTCGGTTAATATGACCTTCAAAGCGCTCGTCTTTGAAATTATCATCGCCAAAACCAAATGATTTATTTTCAGAAGGCACTATAAATACCGTCATAGGACCAAAGTCAGACTCAAATATCAAATGTAGCCCTTTTTCGCCTTTAAAATCACAAAACATAGCGTAAGTTACATCACCAGGAAGCTCATCAAGATGACCACCTAATACTGCAAGCTTGTCGTTAACGCTTTGTAGGCTAATGGGCTCTTTTTTATCAAGCGCACTAATTTCGTAGTACACATGGGCAAGCGCATGCTCACCCGCTTCGTGTGCAATATTTTGCTCTGTACTAAAAAAGAAAGCACTAATAGCCACTACAAAAGATGCAGCTAATGCAAGATGCACGCGGTCAAGCTTAAAACGCGAGCGGGCATCAACTACATTTTTTCCTGTTGCTTGCTCTTCTTGTAGTGCTTTTTCTTTTAACGATGTGTTTAAAAGAATGCGGTCTGCAAGGTTTTCAGGCACAGGTATATCTAAAGAGTCTTGAATAAATTTATCAAAATCTTTCATATCGTTAATAAAACTTTGTCGCTCTGGGTTATTGTTAGCAAACTCCATGAGCTCCTTGTCAATGTCGTTTGGCTGCGCAATAGTGCGGCGACGAAACTCAAGTTCATCCATTATTTTGATGCCCCTTTAAGTTGTTCATCATCACGGCTTAAAGCCTCTTTAAGTTGATTTCGGGCACGGTATAAACGAGTCATTACCGTGTTTTTATTTAAATTAAGTATGCCTGCGATCTCTTCGCCAGAGCAGCCCATTACAACTTGTAGTAATAATGGCTCTCGGTATTCATCAGATAGCAGGGCAATCTGGCGTTGGATAACCGTTTGCTCCATTTCATCATCTAATGAGTGGCTGGTTTCATCAACAAGCGTATCGTTTTCTACGTCGCTGTAATCAAACTGTTTACGTTCAAATCGGCGCGCATTTTCTCTTCGTAATATAGTAAGCAGCCAGGGTTTAGCTGCCTTTTGATCAAGTAAAGAGTCGAGAGAACGCCACGCGCGTAAAAACGTTTCTTGTACTAAATCATCTGCTATGTGCGGATCACGGCATAACCAATAAGCAAAGCGATAAAGCTCTTTATTGTAAACGTGGACCAAGGCTTCATAACGCTTTTGTTTCTCTGCCATATCGATTAAGACCTGATTGTTTGATTTTTTCTTTCCAAGCATAAGCACTTTTTTAATTAAAAATTATTATTTATTGCAAAAAAAGACCTGAGTATCGTAGTTATTAATCATAAAGGTCTTTTAATACAGCTTGTTGCGACTTTGATGCTTGAGTTTGATAGTTCTCAAGAATTTTAATAATAGCATTAAGATCCGTGTTTGCGCCTTTATTACTATAAAGTTGTGCCTGCAATTGGCTAATGAGGCCATTAAGCTCGCTGCTGTTTACCCGGACGCAAAGCTCATCAATAGCTCCAACATTTTTGTGAGTCACCTTTACAGAAAAACTATTTAATGCGGTGTAAAAAGCTTTCACATCGTGTGTTTTAGCGAGCGTTTTAAGCTCATTTAAGCTCGGCTGAGAAATATCACGGTTGTTTGGTTGTAATTTCTCAGTCGTATTTTTAGTAGAACGGGTCATTAAGTAAAAAATTACAGTACCAATCCATAAAATATACCCTAAAGCGGCAACAACTATTAACCAAAGAGGAGTATCACTTTTAGTTTCAATACGTTGTGTGCCTGTCGCTTCATTCGAAACATTTTCAATAGCAGGTAAATTGTTTGGGTTTGATTGTGGGTTTGCCACGGCGGTATTAGGTGCGGTACTACTTGGCGTTACCGTTATAGTGCGCTTTGGTAATGTAGCTACGCTAATACGGTTCATTTTAGTATTAAACCAAGGCAGCTGTATTTCAGGTAAAGTGTAAGTACCTGGTTTTTGCGGTAGTAATGCATACGATGCAGTTTGCTGCGATACAACACGTCCGTCACGTACTGCATTGTTATTTTCTTTTTTATCAGGGTAGCTGCGTATGCCATCAATGGTAGGCATAGAGATTTCAGGTAATTGCTCTTTTGTAACACCAAGCGCGGTAAGTGTAATAGTACGTGTTATAGGCGTACCTACTTCTACGGTGTTGTCGTTAGGTTGCCATTCTTCATCAAGACTAACTAGCTCGCTTGGTAACCACGCACCTTTATAGTCACTCGGAATTGGTTTGATTTCTACTTGCTGATCGTCGCCAAGAGCTGATACTTCTAATTGACGATAATTTTGTTGTACTCGTCCTTGAAAAGCGGGGCCTGCAATAGTGTACGCACCACTTTTTTGTGGCTGAATCAAATACTCGCGAGTAATAACAAGGTAGCGTTTACCATCAACAAGCTCATAGCTTTCAGTTTGTTTACCCAATTGGGTTAGCTGAGCATCTTCCATACTTGGTGTGCTTAAGCTGCCATCAAGCAGTTCTTTGGCAAGGTAAAGCTTAATAGTGTAAACGCCGGCTTCTTGGACAAACAATGAATTACTCGAGAGCGACGTTTTTAAAAATATTTCGTTATTTTTATCTGCATCAACTGAGCGTTTTGCCACTTTTAATTTAATAGGCTGTGAGGTTAACCCTGCAACGCTAAATGCCGGAATAGTGTAATCACCCTCTGCACGGGTCATTAATTTAACTGACCACGTGGTTTGTTTATTAATGCTGCCATTAATAATGTTGGTACGAGAACTTAAGCTTGTTGGGCCTACCACAAAGTCTTTTAACAGCGATGAGGTGTCTGGTTGCTCGCCCTTAACTGTATCGTCTACGGATATATTAAGCATAAAAAATTCACCCGCTAAAACAGGGTTTTTATCTACGCTGGCTTCTAATTTGGTTGCAGCCCACGAAGGCATCGCACTTAATAGCAATAAACAGCAAAATAATCGCATTACCATGATTTTTCGACTCCTGTAGGGCGACGTTTATATTGTCTTTTTTGGGCTTCTAATTGCATTTTATTCCGTAATAAAATAGCCGGATCGTCCGGGACTTTTCTAAGTAGTTGATTAAGCTGTTGTGCTTTTTCTTTTTCTTCATTAGTGAGCTCACTTGCTTGGGCTTGCATAGCTTGTTGCTGAGCATTTTGTTTTTGCTCATCAGTAGCAGGTTGCTCACTCATTGTTTGTGGCTTACTTTGTTGCTGCTCGTCTTGAGGCTGGTCAGCGTCTTTATTTTGCCCTTGCTCACTTTGTGGCTGAGCTTGCATATCAGGTTCATTTTGCTTGTCTGATTGCTCGCCAGGCTCACCTTGTTGATCTTTTGATTGTTCAGACTCTTTATCTGATTCTTTATCAGATTTTTCATCGCTTGAGCTTTGACTTTCGTTTTCGCCTTTTTCAGAATCGCTTTTATCACCATTTTGTTGCTTATCCTGTTTTGACTCATCAGAATTTTGCCCTTGGTTTTGCTCATCTTTTTTCTGGCTATCATCTTGGTCTTGAGAGTCGTCGCCGTCGCTTTGCTGATCTTGCTGGTTTTGTTGCTCTTGTTGATTGAGTAATTGTTCAACTAAAGCTTGGTTGTCAGTTGCTTGTGTAAAGTCGTCATGTAAGGTTTGGGCTTGTTTGTAGGCTTCAATGGCGTCCTCAAGCTTGCCAGCTTTGGCAAGGGCATTACCGTAGTTGTATAAACCGGTAGCCGACTTATCATTACTAAACTCATTAAGTGCAGCATCAAAATTACCTTGCTGGTAAAGCGCCGCGCCTTTTAACTCACTCGATTGCGCCTGTGTTGCTGCATCGTATTCTTTATTTTTGTAAGCCTCTAATGCACGTTGATCTGCATTTTGCAAAAGAGTAGGAAGCTCTACGGCATACGCATTTTGCTGCGGTAAAAAGCTAAAGGCTAAAAAAGCCCCCAGCAAGGCAGCGCGTCTAAATAAATACAAGCCAAATGGCAGTAATAACAAGAGTCCGTATATACCTGCATCTATTCGCCAAAGTGCGTGGCTTTGTTTTTCGTCTTTCAATAATTCACTCTGTGCATTTGGGGCAAACGTATTTATGTCGTTATTACTAGGCTGGTAACTAGCAAATTTACCACCACTGCTCGATGCTAAATTTTTAAGCTGACTGGCATTGAGAGTAGGTACTACAATTTGGCCGTATCTGTCTTTCAAAAAACCACCTTCAGGTAACTTAATTGGAGCGCCTTGAGCGGTACCCACGCCATATATATTTAATCTATATTGGGTGTTACTGGTAAAGCTACTCACGTCGCTTTGTTCTTGCTGGTCAATACCGTCGGTCACTAAAATAATGTCGCCATCAATATAACCCGCTTGCGTTAATAGCTCTTTGGCCATATCAAGACCGGCTAAAACGTTTGAGCCTTTGTCTGGCATTATTTCAGGGCTTAAGCTTGGAATTAAATTACTGAGTGTTGTGGCGTCGTTTGTTAGCGGCGATATTATATAGGCTGTGCCTGCGTAAGCTACAAGCGCGGTATCACCTTCTCTAAATAGCTCAATCATATCAAGCGCTTTAAAGCGTGATTGCATTAAACGATTTGGTAAAATATCGGTGCTGTACATTGAGTACGACATATCCATAACAATTACACGGGCACTTTTACTTTGAAATACAGGAACTTGTTTTTTCTCAAAGCTAGGCCCAGCACTAAATAAAATGCCAAGGCTGCAAAACAAAGCAACTAACCAAAGTGGCTGGCTGGCTTTAGTGTTTGCTTCGCTCATTATAAATTGTGCTAAATGCGGTGCAATTAGCTGCTCACTAGTCGTTTTTTTATGCTTAATTAAGGCGACAAAAAATAATGCCACAGCAGGTATGAGTAACCATAAAAGAGCGGGGCGAATAAATTCAAAATCCATTAGTTTGGCTCCTTTAATGCACGCAGTGTACTAAGCATTACTTTTAAGCTAATAAGTAAAATAGCGATAAGTAACGGGTAGTAAAATAATGAGCTTTGTGGGCGAAATGTTTGTTCATCAGCGCTAATAGGTTCAAGTTTATCAAGCTCTGCGTAAATTTGTTGAAGGCCTGCTACATCTTTGGCCCTAAAGTATAATCCGCCAGTTTGCTCGGCAATCTTTTTAAGTAAGCTTTCATCTAAACTACTGCCACTAGAGCCACCCATGTTAAAGAGGCTAAAGCCGCGCGGATTATCTGAGCCAACGCCAATGGTGTACACTTTAATACCTTCCTCGCGAGCTAGCAGCAGAGCATCTTCTGGGTTTAAATTACCAGCGGTATTTTGTCCGTCGGTTAATAGCACCACAATACGGTTACTCTCATCTTTATTGGCAAAGCGTTTTACCGAAAGACCCAATGCATCACCAATGGCTGTTGCGCGTCCCACTAAACCAATTTGCGCTTCACTGAGCATTTTACTTACTGTTTTAACGTCGCGCGTGAGGGGGGTTTGTAAAAATGCGGTGTCGCCAAATAATATCAGCCCAAGCTTGTCGCCTTGACGCTGCTCTATAAAATCACTGAGTACGGCTTTTACCATGGTAAGGCGGTCAACATATTGGCCATTGTAAGCCATGTCTTGTTCGGTCATCGAGCCTGATAAGTCAACTGCTAACATTATATCGCGCCCTTCATTTGGTAATGAGATTGGCTCATCTAACCATGTTGGATTGGCAGCGGCAGTAACAAGTAATAACCAAATTATCCATTCGAAAGGATTTAAACGTCGTGCGTGTGGCTCAATGCTTTGGCTGGTTAAATTGTGCTTTGCAAAACTGGGTATACGTAAACGCGTACTGGCATTACTTGCCGCGGGTTTTAATAGTAAAAGTAACAAAGGCAAGGGCAGTAATAAAAATAACCATGGCCAGCTAAATTCAAACATTTACTGACTCCTTTATTTTAAATTGCTTAATACCTTGGCGAAATTTTTCGCACAGTGTTGTATCTTTTTGGCTGGGGTTATACAAGCTTAGTATTTCTTGTTCTGTAAAGCTCAAACCGGTAAGCGTATTAAGTGTTGTGCACCATTTAGAGGTAGATTGCGCAGCAAGGCGCTTGTCGTAATATTCAATCACTAAACGTTTTAAAATAATATGCAGTTGCTGAGGATTTTGCTCACTTTGGCTCAATTGTATTGCGTAGCGTTTAGGCTTTTTAAATTTATGTTTTTTGTAAAATATATAAATAGCTGCGCACAGTGCTAAAAACAGCAGTGCAATAATAACCCACCAAGCAGGGGCGAGTGGCCACCAATTAACTTGGCTTGGCGCTATTATATCGTGCAGGCCATCGAGTGGATTGGTTTGCATGGTTATTTTCTCACTAATTGCAGCTCAAGCGGTGTTGCTGCATTGAATGATATTAAATTAAGACCCGATTTAGTTAAGCGATTAAAGCGCGTACTAAATGCTTGCTCAGCATTTTTAGCAAAGCGTTCTCTAAAGCTGTTATCCATTAATGGTAGGGCAAAGTCTTGACCATTTGCATTAACAGTAACGGCTTGCTTAAACGCAGGTAACTGATGCTCAAATGGATCGCTTATATGGCAACCAATCAGCTCGCAGTGGCGGCTTAATATTTCGAGTTGCTTAAAGCTAGCATCATCCAGAGCATTAAAATCAGACACCAAATACACTAAGCTGCCTGGTTTTGCTAAATGATTAAGGCGCTTTAGGTTATCGCTAAAGTTGTTAGGGGCTGTTTTATCAATATTGTTGAGCGCTTGCTGGTGGTTGTCGCATAAATTATGACAAAGCTTAAGGACTGCTTTTTCACGGGCGCTGGGCTTTAGCTCCAAATGCGAGTGCTGATTAAACACAATACCGCCAATTCTATCGCCGCGCTGACACGCCGACCATGCAACAAGAGCGCTTATATGCGCAGCTTGCACCGACTTTAATAGTAACTTTGAACCAAACAGCATTGAGTTAGAAAAATCAGTAAATACAAACACAGGGCGCTCTTTTTCTTCTTGAAAGAGCTTTGTGTGAGTCTCGCCGGTACGCGCAGTAACTCGCCAATCAATAGAACGAATATCGTCACCTTGCTGATAATGTCGCACTTCGGCAAATTCCATTCCTCGACCTTTGTGCGGTGCAAGGTATTGCCCTGTTAAGGTGTTTTTTATTTTTACCTTAGGGGCAAGTTCGAGCAATTGCGCTTTGGCTTTGTAATACATCAGCTCTTTGAGTGCTAAATTAACACCGTGGCTATGGCTCTGTTTGAGCCATGCTTGGGATTCTAATTGTTTTTGCATAACTTATGGTACGGCTACAAGTTCAACTATACGGCTTATTACTTGATCTTTAGTAATGCCATCGGCTTGGGCTTCGTAACTTAAAATAATGCGGTGACGCAGTACGTTATGCACAACAGCTTGAATGTCATCAGGTGCTACAAAGTCACGGCCTTGAAGCCATGCATGAGCACGAGCACATTTATCAAGTGCTATTGTTGCACGCGGACTTGCACCAAATTCAATCCAGCTACCTAGTTGCGCATCTAATTTAGCGCCTTCACGGGTGGCAATAATAAGTTGTACTAAATATTGCTCAAGCGGCTCTGCTAAATAAAGGCCTAATATTTCTTTACGAGCTGCAAATAAATCGCTTTGACTAATTTTTTGCATTACTGGTTGTTGCTCGTTAAGCGCTTCGCCGCGTGTTAAACGTAGTATATCAAGCTCATGCTCTGCGCCAGGGTAACCAATACTTAGGTGCAGTAAAAAGCGATCCAGCTGGGCTTCTGGTAACGGGTAAGTCCCTTCTTGCTCTAGCGGGTTTTGTGTTGCCATAACTAAAAATAGTTCGCTAAGCGGATAAGTGTTTTTACCCACGGTCACTTGGCGCTCTGCCATGGCTTCTAATAGTGCTGATTGTACTTTGGCTGGTGCACGGTTAATTTCGTCAGCTAAAATAAGGTTATGAAAAAGGGGGCCTTTTTCAAATACAAACTCGCTAGTTTGTTGGCGGTAAATATCGGTACCTGTTACATCAGCCGGTAATAAGTCTGGCGTAAACTGTACGCGCTGAAATGAGCCTTCAATACCTTTAGCAAGTGCATTAACTGCACGTGTTTTTGCAAGCCCAGGAGGGCCTTCTACTAATAAGTGACCATCAGCTAAAATAGCAATAAGTAGCGCTTGTGTAAGCTCTGGCTGGCCAATGATTTGTGTATCTAAGTACGTTTTTAATTGTGAAAATGCGTTAGCTGCCATAATAAGTGGACTGTCCTCGTCAGCTGGGTTTGTACCTAATAGTGTTAGGTGATAAATACTGACCTATTTATAAGGTTTATAATTGGGTAACTCAAGAGTTAGACTGTATTTTTTAAAATAGTTCGTTATTTTTTAACGATTTTTAGCGTACCACAAAACTTTGTAAATGCGTCTAAAAAAGCCTATTGTGATAGTCGTAATTAAACACTATTTATATAAATTTGTGTTTATCTATTGGCTTTAGTACACGGGTTGTTTAGAATCGAGGAAAACAAACAGGTCAGACCTGTCAGCGGGAGAGCATAAATGTCTGAGCAAAACATACTAAAAACACCAAAGGGCGACCGTATTGCCATAGTTAGCGGCTTACGTACACCTTTTGCAAAGCAAGCAACAGCGTTTCACCATGTACCTGCACTTGATATGGGTAAATTGGTGGTTAACGAAATGCTTGAACGATTAAATTTCAACAAGTCAGAAATTGATCAACTTGTATTTGGTCAAGTAGTACAAATGCCAGAAGCGCCAAATATTGCACGTGAAATTGTATTGGGCACCGGTATGCCGGTATCGGTTGATGCATATTCTGTATCGCGTGCATGTGCTACCAGCTTTCAGGCTATTGCTAATGTAGCTGAGTCTATTATGGCGGGATCTGTAAGTGTAGGTATTGCAGGTGGCGCAGATTCGTCATCAGTATTGCCAATTGGTGTTAGTAAAAAGCTAGCAGGCAGCTTAGTTGATTTAAATAAAGCGCGTACGCTTGGTCAACGTTTAAAAATATTTTCAAAACTGCGCTTAAAAGATTTATTACCAGTGCCTCCTGCAGTTGCAGAGTACTCAACAGGCCTTTCAATGGGGCAAACTGCTGAGCAAATGGCTAAAACACATAATATTAGCCGTGAAGATCAAGATGCGTTAGCGCATCGTTCTCACTCACTTGCAACGCAAGCATGGGCTGATGGAAAGTTAAAAGATGAAGTAATGACGGCACATTTACCGCCATATAAAAGCTTTATTTCAGAAGATAATAACATTCGTAAAAACTCAACTGTTGAAGGCTACGCCAAGCTTAAACCTGTTTTTGACCGTCAGCACGGTACTGTTACCGCCGCAAATGCAACACCATTAACTGATGGTGCAGCGGCCGTACTTATGATGAGCGAAAGCAAAGCAAAAGCACTAGGTTATGAAATACTAGGTTACGTACGTAGCTTTGCATTTTCGGCAATTGGCGTAGAAAAAGACATGTTAATGGGCCCAGCTCATTCAACGCCTATTGCACTAGATAGAGCGGGTATTACGCTTGCTGATTTAGATTTAATTGAAATGCACGAAGCGTTTGCATCGCAAACACTTGCCAATATGAAAATGTTTGCTTCAGACAAATTTGCACAAGAGCATTTAGGTCGCAGCAAAGCAATTGGCGAAATTAACATGGATAAGTTTAACGTTAACGGCGGCTCTTTAGCATATGGTCACCCATTTGCAGCAACAGGTGCACGCTTAATTACGCAAAGCTTACACGAGCTTAAACGTCGTGGTGGCGGTTTAGCATTAACAACAGCGTGTGCTGCTGGTGGTTTAGGTGCAGCCTTTGTATTGGAGAGCGCGTAATGACAGATTCAGTATTTAATTTAGCGGTAGATGAAAATAAAATCGCCGTGGTAACGATTGATGTGCCGGGTGAGAAAATGAATACCCTGCGCAGCAGTTTTGCCGATGATTTAAAAGCGTTACTAGAAGACGCTAAGTCGCAAAATGTAAAAGGCATGGTATTTATAAGCGGAAAAAGCGATAACTTTATTGCTGGCGCCGATGTAAAAATGCTCGATAGCGTTCAAAAGCGTGAAGATGCTTTAGCTATTAGCGAGCTATGTCATCAAGCGTTTTTTGATATGACAAAATTGCCATACACAACAGTAAGTGCGATTCATGGCGCTGCATTAGGTGGTGGTTTAGAGTTTGCTTTAGCATGTGATTACCGTGTTGGTACCGACAGTGATTTAACAAAAATTGGCTTACCAGAAGTACAACTTGGTTTACTTCCAGGTGGCGGCGGCACCCAGCGCTTAACTAAAATTGTTGGTATTCAAAAAGCACTTGAGTGGATGCTAACAGGTAAACAAATTCGCCCTACGCAAGCTAAAAAAGCAGGCGTGCTTGATGATTGTGTACCGCACAGTGTGCTGCTAAAAGTTGCAAAAGAATTTGCCGCGAAGAAAAAGCCACAAGCAAAAGAGCCAAAGCTCGACAATATTAGTAAATTACTAGAGTCAAACCCGTTTGGTCGTAACTTTATCTTTAAAAAAGCAAAAGAAAACGTACTTAAAAAAACGGGCGGGCACTACCCAGCACCACTAGCTATTATTAAAGCAGTGCGAGCTAGTGTAGAGCTTGATGAGCTAAAAGCGTATAAAACAGAAGCTGAAAGCTTTGCAACACTTGTAATGAGTGACGAATCTAAAGCGCTTCGCGGTATTTTCTTTGCAACCACTGAAATGAAAAAAGAGTGGCGCAATGATGACGCACCCGCAATAAGCAAAACTGCTGTTTTAGGTGGTGGACTAATGGGCGCAGGCATTGCGCACGTAAGTGCTGTTAAAGCTAAAGTACCGGTACGTATTAAAGATGTAGCAGAGCAGGGCATTAGTAATGCAATGAGCTACACCTATAAAATTCTAGATAAGCGTCTTAAGCGTCGTATTATGTCTAAAGCTGATGTGCAGTTAACAATGAACCGTATTACAGGTACAACTGACTACAGTGGCTTTAAACACATTGATTTAGTAATAGAAGCGGTGTTTGAAGATCTTGCACTTAAGCAAGGTATGGTTGCAGACGTAGAGCAGCAATGCCAAGTAAATACAATTTTTGCAAGTAACACGTCATCATTACCAATATCGCAAATTGCAGCGCAGGCAGCACGTCCTGAAAATGTAATTGGCTTGCATTACTTTTCACCAGTGGAAAAAATGCCATTAGTGGAAATTATTCCACACGAAGGTACATCTCAAGAAACAATTGCCCGCGTTGTTAACTTTGCACGTAAGCAAGGCAAAACGCCAATTGTTGTAAAAGACATGGCCGGTTTTTACGTCAACCGTATTTTAGCGCCTTACTTAAACGAAGCTGCTAATTTGATGCTTGCAGGCGAGCCAATTGAAAAGATTGATGCAGCGCTTGTTGAGTTTGGTTTTCCGGTAGGCCCGCTGGCTCTACTTGATGAAGTAGGGATTGATATTGGCTCTAAAATTGCCCCAATTCTTGAAAAAGAATTAGGCGAGCGTTTTAAAGGCCCTGATGCATTTATGCGTATGATTGATTCAAAACGCCTTGGCCGTAAATCGGGTCGTGGTTTTTATGAATACGATAAAAAAGGCAAAAAGGTTGATGAGTCAGTTTACGAACTATTGGGTGTTACCCTGGCTCCACGTTTAAACAAGAGCGAAATTGCTAAGCGTTGTGTATCGCAAATGCTTAACGAAGCAGTACGCTGTTTAGATGATGGCATTATTGCCAGCCCACGTGATGGCGATATCGGTGCAATATTTGGTATTGGTTTTCCACCATTTTTAGGTGGCCCGTTTAGCTATATGGATAAATTAGGCGCAAGTAAAATAAGCTCTGATATGTCTACATTAGCTAACAGCGATGCTAACTTTGCACCATGTGAATCACTGGTAACAATGGCAAGCTCTGGTGCTACTTTTTATAACGCAACACATGTTGAGGTTGTAGCTCCTGAAGTACAAAGCACTGAGTCACAAGAGCAAAGTGTAACTGAGCCTGAAGTTATTAAAGAGATTGAAACGAAAGAATAAAGTTTCTGCTATCTAAAAAAACCGCATTTAAATGCGGTTTTTTTACAGTTTTTATAAATAAATGAGGAGCTTAATGACATTATTTACACAAAGATTGAGCATGTACCAAATGGAAGAATCTGATTGGCCTCTTTTTCTAGCGCTTCATCGCGATCCTCAAGTCCTTAAGTTTTGTTTTGATATGCCAATGGAGTCACTGGTAAGAAACCGCTTTGAGATACGCTTGCCTAATTGGAATGCTAAATCACGTCATCCCCTGTGTTTACTCATTATTAATAATCAAACAAAACAACCTGTGGGTGTTACAGGTTTTGCCTATGACGGAGAAACCGCAGAGCTTGGTTATTTATTATTGCCAGAGTATTTTAATAAAGGCTACGCGACAGAATCCCTAAGAGCTGTGATTGACTGGGCTTGGAAAGAATGTGGTATTAGGCAGTTTAAAGCAGTCGTAACGCGTGGCAATATTGGTTCTGAAAAGGTGCTTGGTAAGTGCGGTTTAACCCATACCGATACACTTTTTAAAGTGCATACAATAGGCGATAAATTATATGACGATTTAATTTATACGCTTAAGGTGTAGGGTTTTAATGGGCTAGTAGCCTAGCCCAAAAAGTGTTTACAAGTGAAGTGAAATAGCTTTTCGGTCTTTTTCTGGCATGTTTTCTACGACTAAATTAAATGAGTTATCAATCATTCTCTCAATTTCACCTTGTGGAATTGTGCCGTCTAAAATTACTGTGTTCCATAAGCGTTTATTCATATGGTAACCAGGGATCACTGCCGGGAAAATATCACGCAATGATATTGCTTCATCAGGATCGCACTTTAAGTTAAGCCACCAAATAACCTCACCATCATCATTAGTTTGACCGTCATTGCCAATAGCAAGAGTCGCAAACATTTTATGATTCACTTTATATACATCAACCTCTTGCGCAAATGGTTTTGTAACCTGAACAAGTGGTTTTTTAACTAAATACTCATGTACTTTTTTCTGGTCCATGATCCATTCCTTGAAGTCATACTCGGTAAAGCTACCATAGCAGTTTTTTTCACATTTGATTATATGTATTTTAGTATAAATTAAAATTTTACAAGCTAATACAACATGTAGCGTAAAACCAACGTAATTTTAGTTGAACAAAATCCAGTTCGTGGTATGTTTCTGGCAATCAAAAAAATAATAGGAATTCACACATGCCAAAGGCGAGTGATGTTAAAAAAGGTACTGCTATTGACTTCAATGGCCGCGTTTTAGTTGTAAAAGATATTGTGCGCTCTGTGCCGCAAGGTCGTGCTGGTGGTAGTTTATACCGTATGCGTTTATACGATGTGGTAACCGGTGGTAAAGTTGACGAAACATTCAAAGACAGTGACATGCTAACGCTGGCTGATTTAACACGCCGTGAAGTAATGCTATCGTACATTGATGGTGACGAGTATGTGTTCATGGATAATGAAGATTACACGCCTTATAACTTAAGCAAAGATGCTATTAGCGAAGAAGTTTTATTTGTTAATGAAGAAACACAAGGCGTACACGTAATTGTTATTGATGGCGCGCCAGTAGGGCTTGATTTACCGTCAAGTGTTGAACTTGTTGTTGAAGAAACAGACCCATCTATTAAAGGTGCATCTGCGAGTGCTCGTTCAAAACCTGCACGTATGTCAACTGGCTTAAATATTTCTGTGCCAGAGCATATTTCAACAGGTGACCGTATCCGTATTAATACTGTTGAACACAAATTTATGGGTCGTGCTGAAAAGTAACTTGTAATACCAACCTGCATAAATCCTTGATCAATTTAACGAATTAAATTGCACTATAACGTCGTTAAAAGTTTTTTATTTAGAACAACTAGATATAAAAACTTTTGCCTAGTTCTAGCGTAATTTTCTTAACGTTAAATAGACCCCATATATAAGCAGATTGGTATAAATTATAATTTTAAAAGCCGAATCTGTATTTAACAGGTTCGGCTTTTTTGCGCGCGGGGATTTGTTGCTTTAAATTTAATCACGTTAGCGTTAGAATAAGCGCCGTATTTTTGAGCAACTTTAAGGCGTGATTTTGTTTATAGTTTTACTAAGCAGTATATTTATAGCTTTAATGTATTTAGAAGCCATTAAAAAAGGTATGCCAATTAAGCGATGGCTTATTTTAGGCGGTTTACTTGGGCCTGTGGCCTGGTGCTTATTTAATCTACATTATCGTCGTGCTTTAGTTAAAAATGTAGGTATAAATGCGTGTATATGGCGCCCTTAATTTATCGACGCCACATTTTTATTTTTTCTAATTAAGCTTGGGGCTGCTTTAGTTTGTTGCTGCTTTAAAAATTCAGTAAATTCACTTTTTGATAGTGGCTTAGAATAGTAATAACCTTGTACTGTTTCGCAATTAAGCTTTTTAAGTATATCAATTTGATGAGCTTGTTCTACACCTTCAGCAACTACATGCAAATCAAGGTTATGCGCAATAGTGACTATTGAGTCGACCATATTACGCCCACGTTCGTTGGTCATGTCATCTATAAATGCTTTATCTACTTTAAGTGTATTAAGCGGAAATTGCTTTAAATACGCTAATGATGAATAACCAGTACCAAAATCATCCATTGCTAAATGAATACCTCGGGCACTTAACGAACGCATAATTGCAATGGCTTCTTTAGGGTCGTCCATTACAGTACCTTCTGTTATTTCAAGCTCTAAAAAGTAAGAAGGTAATTCGTTTTTTTGCAAAATAACGTCAATACGAGAAGTTAAATCGGGGAGGCTAAATTGCTTTGCTGATAAGTTGACAGCTACTCGGCCGCTAAATAAACCGCTATCTAGCCATTCTTTTACGTCTCTGCAGGCTTTGTTTAATACAACTTCGCCAATTTCAATTATTTGGCCCGTTTCCTCGGCTATGGGTATAAAAACGCCTGGGCTAATAATGCCCTTTTTGGGTGTAATAAAGCGCACTAATGCTTCCATTCCGGTTAGCTTGCCTGTGCGAATATTCATTTTTGGTTGGTAGTACACTTCAAAATGATCTTCTTTTAAACCAAAGCGCATAAGGTTTTCTATTTGCAGTCGTTTAACGGCTTGACGGTTCATTGTGTCGTTAAAAAATAGGTAGCTATTACCTTTCTTTTTAGCATGATACATCGCGGTATCTGCATTTTTTAGGAGCAGTTCAGGCGTATTACCGTCTTCTGGAAATAATACAATGCCTACACTTGAGGTGATTGCCAGTTCGTGGCCAGCCATTTTAAATGGTGTAGCAATGGCTGCTAAAAACTGTTTTGCCATACGTGTAATTACATGTATGTCGTTAGTGTCAGACATTACAAGAGCAAACTCATCGCCGCCTAAACGATAAAATACATCATTTTCGCGGGTTAGTTTATTTAAGCGCATTGCTAGTTTAGCTAATAAGCTGTCACCTAGTTGATGCCCTAACGAGTCATTTATTTTTTTAAAGTTATCTAAATCGAATACAAGCAAGGCGTGATGCGAGTTGAGCTTTACTAGCTTTTGCAAATCAGTAAAAAATAAATTTCGGTTAGGCAGACTAGTTGTGCGATCTCGATTCGATAAGTTATGTAACTGCGATTCGGCTTTTTTACGCTCTGTTAAATCTGAATAAACAACGACATAATTAGTTATTTGATTTTGATCGTTTTTAATTTCATCTATCGATATTTCTATAGGCAATAAAACACGCTCACTATTACGAAGCTTCACTTCTTGTTGGATATGTTCGCGCTCTTTTACTATTTCAATAATTCTGTTTGTGTAGCTTGGCTCATACCCAGATAGGTTGAAATCTTTTCCTAAGTATTGCTCGCGTACGCCACCAAACAAGGTTAAAAAACTCGGGTTTATATCAACCAGTTTAAAGTTTTTATCGTAAATTGCTAAGGCGTCAGTGAGAGATTCAACACATTTAGCAAAAAGGTTTAAGCGTTCTTCCGTTGATTTTAACTGTGATATATCGCGAACGGTACCTGTCATTCTAAGGGGTGATAAGTTGGCGTCTTTTTCAATTATTTTTCCGCGATCGAGTACCCAATGCCAACGACCAAATGTATCTTTGATTCGGTAGGTGGCTTCAAAAAAAGCAGACTGCTCTGCAAAGTGTACTTTTAACAAGTGCTCAACGTTATTAATATCGTGAGGGTGAATAAGGCCTTTGTTTGGCGGAAACCCCATTAAGGTAGTCGAATCCATTAAGTACTTATCGTTAATACGAATAACTTCGCCTGTTTTTATGTTCCAGTCCCAAAGTGTATCGCCGCTACCTTCTACAGTACTTTTAAGGCGTTTTTCCGAAAGGCGGAGTTGGCGGCGTGAGCGTCTAAGTTTGTGGATTACAAATAACAGGTAGGGCAAAGCAAGCGCTATAATGGCGCTTGCTAGTATAAGTATATTGTCGGAGTTGTAATTAAATGATGACTCAAAGGCAAAAAGCTCAAATGAGCAAGCAAGTATTACAAGCATGCTTAGTTTTATTATTATTTTTATCATTTTTTTATTACTTCTAATTTACAAATGATAATTTAAAACAAGCTAAACCTAGTGTCAAAGAGATTGAGAGTAAACGGGCATATTTTGAGATTTATTGACTTTTGCCGAGCTTAAAAGCTCATATCTTGGTCTATTATCATCAAATAGGCTTAGTGCATAAACTTTTAGTTCTTTTAGGGTTAGCGCATTTAAGGCATCTAAAAGTCGTTGTTGCATATGAAATTCATGATCTCTATTACCAATAGCAAGCCATAACCGTTGTGAGCGTAGGCGCAGGTTTTTATCTTTTTCTGCAATATGAGTACTAAGGCCGTGTTTTTGCTGTTGCCAATCGTTTTCATCAAGTGCATCAATGTTATCAAGGTAGTTTTTAATAAAACGGTTATGTCGATGCAATAAAGTTTTTGCATCAAACTTAGGTGACTGCACATAAAATGCTATACCAGCACGCGTGTTAAATGGTGCATAGCCTGCGCCTACTAAATAACCAAGTTGCTGTGTAGTTCGTAATTCATTAAAGTAATCTTGATTAATTAAATGATTTAACGCCATCATTTTTACTTTTTCGGCCACGCAATCCGTTTGCGCTTGATAGTAAATAACCATTGCATGGTCGTTACAAGGAAGCTCTAACTCGTAGCGAGTTACTTTTTTAATTTCAAAAAGAGGGCGTCTTAAATCTTCAATTATGGTTGCGTTTTTTAAGTGATTTGCGACCTTTTTTTGAAAGGCTATTGCATCACTTTGCTGCCAGTTACCATGTAAAAATGATTCAACATGTAGTGCTTTAAAAAAGTCTGTTCTGAACTCATTAAATTGCTGAAAACAGGTGTTTTTTAATGCCGATGCAAGCTCCCCAGGTTGTGGGTTCCAAGGCATTATTTTTGCGCCTAAAATGCTAAATAACTCACTGACTGGTTTGTTTTGGTTGCTATTACGCCAATGCCTTACAAGCTGTTTTTTATATTCAGCAAAGCGTTTTGCACAGATCTCTACATTAAATAAAGCATCTATTAATTGATCAACAAGCTCTAACTGGCTAGATGAAAGCCCCGCGGTATGTAGAGTTAATCCACCTTGATGCGAGGTTAAGTGGTAGCTAAGTCCCGCAAGTTCTGCTGGATAAAATTGCTCGCCCACACTATCCATAAATAAATCTGTAAATAAGCGGGTGAGTGCCATATGTTTTACATCTTTTACGGCAAAATCAGAATCCATGGCCAAATAAAAATGGCCTTTAGCAACACGAAATGTGTTGTCTTGTTTAAACCAAAAGTCAAAACCGGGTTCTTTTACTAATAACTCGGGTTTTGTTTGTGGTTTTACGACATCAAATAACACCACTTCTTTTGTTAAATAAGGATTAGCTGTAGGTAGCAGCATTTCGCTCAACGGCTTATTTATCTCGCTAAGGGCATCAAGCCAACTAGGTGAAATATGTTCTACTTTATATGGTGTGTTGTACCATGCCGTTTTATGTTCAGGCTCTACATCTGGATGTATAAGTACGATGCGCATATTATGTGGCGTTAACCACTGCATGGCCATTTCGTGGGTCGCTTTTTTAAAGCCTTCCATTAAATAGTCGCCTTGCACGTAATTTGCTTCGTCGTAATGCTGCATATTAATGCTTAAATTACTGACCCAATCAATTAAGCGTGATTTTTCTTGGTTATCGAATGCTATTTGTAATAGATTTTTTTTATCTTGATATAAGCACGGCAATTTTTCGGTGTTATCGTTAATTAAACAAATGTATTCAAACACCATTTCAATAATATCTTCAAAGTATTCAATACCCTCATCGGTAAGCGCTAAGCTAATATTAAAATCTTTGAAGTTGCTGCCATTAATACCACCGCCAGCAGAAAGTGCATTGATCCAGCCTTGTTCTTTTAAAATAGAATAAAGAGAACCCGCGCCTTCATAGCCAAGTAAGTGGGCAATAAAACTTACTGTTTTATGGCGATAAAAGTCGTCAATATTAGGCATAGCAAAACTTATAATAAGTTTTTGCATATGCTTATGTGGCTCAATATGGAGTATTTTTCCTATGTCTTGTTTGCGATAAAGTGGCTCACTGATCTCTGGCTTTTTAAGGTTTTTGTTGCCGTTAATTGCGCCAAAGTAAGTTTGAGTCCAGCTTTGTAGTGTATCTAGTGTTTCGTTTGCGCAAATAACTAAGGTCATCCACTGAGCTTGGTACTGGCTATTAAAAAAGTCACGAAGCTCATCACTAATACATCGCTCTCTGTCAGCTAAGGTTTGTAGGTTTCC
The DNA here is from genome assembly GCF_040309305.1 of Pseudoalteromonas sp. RB2-MNA-CIBAN-0110. Classification (NCBI taxonomy): domain Bacteria; kingdom Pseudomonadati; phylum Pseudomonadota; class Gammaproteobacteria; order Alteromonadales; family Pseudoalteromonadaceae; genus Pseudoalteromonas; species Pseudoalteromonas sp. RB2-MNA-CIBAN-0110. Next base: position 30,958 of record NZ_JBEOOQ010000036.1, read on the forward strand.
TACAGAAAATTTAGCAAATGGATGAGCAGGGTTTACCGTTTCTTTGTGGGCTTGATAAATACGGCGACCGTCGTCTTTTATTTTTAGTTTAAACTCGGCTTCAATTGCGTTACGTTCTTTTTCTGTTTCGGCTGAATTTAAAAGAGGCGCAATAAAAAAGCGGCTAAATTGGGTAAGTGCTTGTTCAAATTCTTGATTGTTAATATCAAAAAAGTAACAGGTATGCTCAGTGCCGGTCCACGCATTGGTGTTGCCGCCAGCTTGCGAAACAAAATTATTAAAACTGCCTGAATCTGGGTATTGGTCAGTGCCTAAAAAAAGCATGTGCTCTAAAAAGTGTGCTAGGCCTTGCCTATCAAGAGGGTCGTCAAAATGTCCGGCGTTAACTGCCATTGATGCTGCCGCTTTTGTAGAATCTTTATCTTGCACTAATAGTACTTTTAGACCATTGTCCAGTGTAAAGGCGCGGTATGCTCTGTTATCATTGCGGCTGATATTCAAATGATGCTCCTGAAACTAAACGTTTACTTGTTAACAACAGATGATGGCTTCAGGAAAGCGAAGTACAGCTTAAAGATTTACCTGAATCTCATGAAAGAACTATTTTAGAAATAAATAGATTTATATTGTTAATATAGCTGACAAACGGGCAAACTGGCTACTGTTTTATATTCTTTAATCGGTTGATTTTTTATGAAAACAATCCTAATAATGCGCCACGGCGAAGCAACACCCATGCAGGCTGATGATGCAGGTAGAAATTTAACCCAAGCAGGGCACGATGAAGCTGAAAAAATGGGCCTTTGGCTCAGTAAAGCACATTACCCTGATGCACTGTTAGTTAGTCCTTACATTCGAGCACAGCAAACAGCTGCAGGTGTGGCTAAAAATAACGTATTTAAATTTAGCGAAACCACGTCTGATATAATTCCCGAAGGCAAACCTCAAATTGCTGCTGACTACATCGAAACACTTATTGCTACTCACCCCCAATGCAATACATGGCTTGTTGTATCACATATGCCTATTGTAAGTTATTTAGTGGACCAGTTAAGCCCTGGCAATATGCCCATTTTTAATACGGGCGCTGTTGCTGTTATTAGTTACGATGAGCAAACCCAGCGTAGTAGTTATTTAAGTATAAATGCCCCAGAAAACGTTTAAATATAAATAATTGAGTAAAGTAAAATGACAATAGAACGTTTACAAACAGGTGCGCGCATGAGCCGCATTGTAAAACATAACGGCACTGTGTATTTATGTGGGCAGGTATGCGCCGACGCGCAAAAAGGTATTAAAGAGCAAACTCAAACTATGCTTGATAAAGTAGAGGCATTGCTTGATGAAGCGGGAAGTTCAAAAGAACATATGCTTAGCGCGACTATTTATGTAAAGAGCATGGAATACTTTGCTGATATGAATGCAGTATGGGATGCGTGGGTAACCGAGGGTTATGCACCAGCACGTGCCTGCGTAGAAGCTAAAATGGCACGTGATGCATTACTCGTAGAAATATCTGTTGTAGCGGCCTTAAAGTAATTTGATTAAACAATTATATAGCTCATGGCAGTTTTGTTAGTTATATAGTTGTTTAAAGCAAAATAGCCAACCAAAAGCTAAAACTCAACATACACAATATAGTAGAAAGTACCACCGTCCCTGCAAGCGTTGCTTGATGCTGTTTTAACTGACACGCAGTTAAGTAAGCATTTACCCCTACAGGCGATGCACTCAATAGAACTAGCACATTTCTTATTTGCTCATCTAACTCAAACACATAAGTTGCTGCAACAAATACCCCAGCCGGTAATATAATAATTTTTAATAATGAAGATATAAGCGCGGGCTGCCAGTTTGAGGCTATTTTATAAAATACTAAGTTTGCGCCTAGTACAAATAAAGCACACGGAATAGCGGGTTTGGCGAGTAAGTCTATACTGCTTACTAAATTGTCATATAAGCTAAGCCCAGATACATTAATGATCAACCCGCAACCAATACTCAGTACGATAGGGTTTAGCACCATGCTCTTGCTAAAGTTATACCATGAGAAGTTTTCAGCATTTCCTTTTGCCCCAATTAAAAAGGTCAGGGCAAATAGCAATGTGCTATGAAAGGTGATGATCATAAATGCAATAGCAATCATCTCTTTACCCAGTGACGCTATAACAATTGGGATACCTACCAACACCATATTTGAATAACTACCTGCCAAACCAAATACGCTGTGTTGTTGATAATTTATTGCTTTATTATTGAGACATGGCTTATTTAAGTAAAAGCGGTCAATTAAAATGCCTAATCCAAACACACACAAAACCGGTATGTAAAAGCTCATAAATGCAAAAAGGCTGATGCTTTGCTGCAGGTTTATTTGCGACATATTTAGTACTAAAAAGGCTGGTAAACTCACATAAAAAGTAAATTTACTTAGACCCGCAATGTTTTGTTCGTTAAAAAATTTTAACTTACAACAGCCATAACCCAGTGCAACAATAAAAATGAGCGGAAAAATAATTGAAAAAATATGCACGTAGTTACATCTTAGTAATAGCTATAGTTAGCGTCTAAATTCATCACTTTGCGGTAAATTAATTAGTATGAGTACAGCGCCTCTACCACCATATTCGAGAGGGGCTTGGTGCATCGCTATTACGTCAGGGTGCTGTACTAAGTACTGAGGCACTTTGTGCTTTAGTACGCCGCCGCCAATACCGTGCACTACACATGCACAATAGTAATGCTGCTTTTTACATTCGTGAATGAGTCCAGCGAGTTCATCTTTAGCAAGTTCTTTATTTAAGCCATGTAAATCTAGCGTCAAATCGGGTGCAAAGTCACCACGGCGAAGCTGTTTAGCTAGGAAGGTATCTTGGCCTGGTTTTACATATTTAACCGTGCCGTGGGTGTCTATATCGGGAATATAAACGTCTGAGAAGAAAAATTCAGATTGAGCCTGCTTTTTTTGCTGGGCAAATTGCTTAGCTTGTGACACCTTAGGCTTTGTATCAAAACGATGAGTATCTTGTTTAAATACTTTGGCGCCTGTGATCGTTTGACGAAATAAGCTTATGTCGTCATTGCTTAGGGACGAATGTGATGGAGTGTCTTTTTTCATAACTATTACCTAAACAAAAAAACGTAAAAACGCAGCGCAAAAGGCGGTACAATACTTAAATGAGGGGCAATTGTAATTTGCCCAGCGCAGATAGGCAATGCAATCGTCTTAAAGACTCAAAACAGTCAGTAAGCTAATACAGGTAAAAATATATGAGCGATTTACAAATAGAAGAAGCAACACTCGAAGAAGCCGTTGCAGAACTGTCAACTTTACATGACTGGTTACGTTGGACTACAAGCCAATTTGCAAGTAGTAGTATATTTTTTGGACACGGTACAGATAACGCATGGGATGAAGCTGTAAGCTTATTACTGCCTGCGCTTAGCTTGCCTGTTGATGCGCCAAAAGAATTAATGCACGCGCGTTTAACAAGCACAGAAAAAAACCGACTTGCGGGTCTTATTGCAGAACGTATTAACGACTGCACACCAGTACCTTACTTAACAAACATTGCATGGTTTGCGGGTATGCCATTTTATGTGGATGAACGTGTACTTATACCTCGCTCACCGTTTGCTGAGCTTATCAGCAACCGCTTTACACCCTGGCTTGAAGAGCCACAATCGGTTAACCGCATATTAGATTTATGTACGGGGTCGGGTTGTATCGCAATTGCACTTGCTCAAGCTTTTGAGGAAGCACAAGTTGATGCGGTAGATATATCGTATGAAGCGCTTGAAGTGACAGATATTAACATTAACGATTACATGTTAAGTGATCGTGTGTTACCCATTCAGTCCGATGTATTTAGCGGTGTACCAGGTCAAAAATACGACCTAATAGTTGCAAACCCACCGTATGTTGATGCAGAAGATATGGCTGACCTGCCACGTGAATTTCATCATGAACCAGAGCTTGGGCTTGCATCAGGCCACGATGGTTTAGATGTAACCCGTACTATTTTAAGTGAAGCGAGTGAACACCTAACTGATAACGGTTTGTTATTTGTAGAAGTTGGTAACTCTATGGTACATATGGATGCACTGTATCCGGGCGCGCCGTTTGAATGGATTGAATTTGAACAAGGCGGCTTAGGTGTATTTGTAATTAGCAAAAAGCAGCTAGATGAGTATTTTGCAAAATAAGTGAAAAATGAATAGCCAAGCCGTGTGCTTGGCTATTGGTAGTCATTAGGAATGAGGAAAGTTAATGGCAGGTAATAGCATTGGACAGTTATTTAAAGTGTCCACCTTTGGTGAGAGCCACGGCGTTGCATTAGGCGGCGTTGTTGATGGTACTCCCGCAGGTCTTGAAATCACAGAGGCCGACTTACAAATTGATTTAGATCGCCGAAAACCAGGCCAAAGCCGTTATACAACGCAGCGCCGCGAAAGCGATCAAATAAAAATATTAGCAGGCGTTTTTGAAGGTAAAACCACAGGTACTAGCATTGGTTTATTAATTGAAAACACCGATCAACGTTCGCAAGATTACGGCAAAATTAAAGATGTATTTCGCCCAGGTCATGGCGATTACACGTATTGGCATAAGTACGGCCTGCGCGATTATCGTGGTGGCGGCCGTTCGTCTGCACGCGAAACCGCGATACGCGTAGCGGCAGGCGCTATCGCTAAAAAATACTTAAAGCAATTTCATGGTATTGAAGTTAAAGCATGCTTAAGCCAGCTAGGTCCTATTAAGGCGGAAACGTTTGATTGGGACGAAGTTGAAAATAACTTATTCTTCTTCCCTGATGCAAGTAAGCTTGAAGCGCTTGACGAATATATGCGTGACCTTAAAAAGCAAGGTGACTCAGTTGGCGCTAAAGTAAAAGTAGTGGCAAGCAACGTACCAGTAGGTCTTGGTGAGCCAGTATTTGACCGCCTTGACGCTGAACTTGCACACTCATTAATGAGTATTAATGCAGTTAAAGGCGTGGAAATTGGTGATGGCTTTGATGTAGTTGAGCAAAAAGGCTCTGAGCATCGCGACGAGCTAACCCCTGAAGGTTTTACATCAAACCATGCAGGTGGCGTACTTGCGGGTATTTCGACAGGGCAAGATATTATTGCTTCTATTGCGCTAAAACCAACGTCGAGCATTACCATCCCAGGTAACAGCATTAATACAAGCAACGAAGCGGTAGAGATGATCACCAAAGGTCGTCACGATCCTTGTGTGGGTATTCGTGCAATCCCGATTGCGGAGGCAATGATGGCTATTACCTTAATGGACCACTTACTGCGTCAACGCGGACAAAATCCGCATGTAAACCACGAACACGGGCCAATTAACGGCTCTGTGTAAGTATTTATAATTATAAAAAAACGCGGATTACCGCGTTTTTTTATGTCTGTAATTTAGTTTAAAGCCTTTCAGGAGTTGTTCAAGTAGGCCCTATATACTGCAAGAAGGAGGGTAGTAATCATGAACGATAATATTAATGAACACTCACAAATAAAAGCCCAAGCTGCAATAGCCCGCTTAGAGCGATTCAGTAAGTTAACTGATAGCAGCATTGGCATTCCTTTTACTAAATTTAATATAGGGTTGGAGGCTGTGATTGGTTTAATTCCCGTTATAGGTGATGCCGCAGGGCTAATTTTATCAAGTTATGTGCTGATAGAAGCCCAGCGTTTAGGTGTGAGTAAACGTATAAAAACTAAGATGATTATCAATATGCTCATAGACTTTGTGGGCGGTTTAGTGCCATTTTTTGGTGATATTTTTGATGCCTTTTTTAAAGCTAACACGCGTAATACACAACTATTAAAAAAGCATTTAAACAAGCAGTTGAGTGAGTAATTAATAGCTTTAAGTAACCGTTAGCAAAGAGACTTTAAACAAAATGTTGTTGGTTGTTAAATCACCTAGTAAGGTAGGAACGTCTATTCACTTTGGTATCTACAATATGCAATTATTTATCGGTAATAAAAACTACTCTAGCTGGTCATTACGCGCATGGTATTTAATGAGTAAATTTGATGTTGAGTTTAGTGAAACCCAGCTGGTACTCGACACCCCCGACTTTTACAATGAACTAAAAAAGACCTTTGCTTTGCAAAAAGTCCCAGCGTTAATTGATGGCGATTTACAGGTATGGGATTCGCTAGCAATTTGTGAATATATTAACGATGCTTACTTATCAGGCGCTGCATGGCCAAAATATATTACCCAAAGAGCTAAAGCGCGTGCACTAAGCGCTGAAATGCATTCAGGCTTTATGGCACTGCGCAGCGAAATGCCAATGAATATAAGAGCAACCCGTAAAGTAGACCTATCGAGCGAAGCACTAAAAGACATAGCCCGTATAGACGAGATATTTGCACAGCAACAAGATGTGTTTCCAAATGAGTGGTTTTTTGGTGACTTTAGTATTGCTGATGCCATGTATGCGCCTGTTGTACTGCGCTTAAAAACCTATCAAATTACGTTATCGCCAGAGGCGCAGCAATATTGTGACTTTGTTATGCGTTGCCCAGTATTGCAAGTATGGATCACTCAGGCATTAACCGAAACCGACATAGTAGAGTGTGATGAAGCAGGAACGCCTGTATAATTATTGTTTTTTATATGGCATGTTTTATGCCTTAAAATCATAAGTTTAAACTAGGCAGCTCATGTATCTAAATCACCCAAGGTATGGCAATACACCAATAACTACCAATACCCCAGTGACAATAGAGGCGATAGAGAATGCGCACTGGCGTTACTCGAGCCTTAAATACTTCCCTAATACGGTAATATTGGCTGATATAAAAAAGCAAAACTATGCCATTTATCCTCGGGCACTTTATGTTGATATTGAAGAGAAGTGCGGGACTTGCTCTAAGGCATTTATTTTTTTTGCTCAAGAGCAGCAATATTGGTTTGAAACATTAAGATTTTGGGTCGATTCACACTGTACTCATTGCTTTGAATGCCGTAGACATGCCAGATATATACTAACTCTACGTAAACGGTACGATATGTTAACTAGCTTAGCCAATAAAACCTCAGGTGAAAAAACACAGCGTAAAGAACTTGGTAATACTCTTTACTGTTTAGGTATTATTAAAAATATCAATAAAGTGAAAGATTAGTCCGCTTATATTTTACTATCACGCCTTATTTTTACTTTAGTTGTAAAAGCCCGTACAATTCGTCTCGTTTTTACTGCGCAAAATAGCGCTGCAACCGAGAAAAATTAGCCTAATTTTATGCATCAAATAGCTGATCTAATTTCAATTTTTGAACGCACTTTTTATCAAAGTCATAATACATGTCTGATAAAAGGCGATTTTGAACCTGTGTATTTACCAGCAACAGAGCACGTGCCATATCACCAAGTTGTATTCGCTCATGGTTTTTACGCGAGTGCACTGCATGAAATTGCGCATTGGCTAGTAGCAGGCGATGCACGTCGTTTATTAGAAGATTATGGTTATTGGTATTGCCCCGATGGGCGCGACAAGCAAAAACAAGCTGAGTTTGAAAGCGTAGAAGTAAAGCCTCAAGCTATAGAGTGGTTATTAAGCACCGCAGCAGGGTTTACTTTTAATGTGTCGGTGGATAACTTAAACGGCGAGCAAACATGTCGGTTTGATTTTCAGCAGCGAGTACATGCACGCGTATTATCGTTAATCGAAAATGGCTTTAACTCTCGTACAGAGTCACTTTTAAAAGCACTCTCTGATTTTTATAATACACAGTGGCCATTAACAGCGCAGCAATTTAATTGGCAACACCCAAAGGAGCTTTGTAATGGCGTTTAAATTAGGTTTAATTGTAAACCCAGTAGCGGGTTTAGGCGGCACAGTTGCCTTAAAAGGTAGTGATGGCGCACACACAGCCGCTAAAGCAATCGAATTAGGTGCAGAACCAAAAGCAAATAGCCGTACAAAAGCAGCGCTTGAAGTGCTATTGCCTTATAAAGAGCGCTTAACCATTTACACCGTTAACGGTGACATGGGTGAGCAAACAGCAAAAGCCTTGGGCTTTAATGTAGAGGTTGTATACAACTCTGAAGTAATAACAACTCCAGATGACACAGAACAAGCAGCAAAAGTACTTAAAGACTTTGGTGTTGATTTAGTTTTATTTGCTGGAGGCGATGGTACAGCGCGTAATATTTGCCATGCAATCGAAGATACCATTCCTGTACTTGGTATTCCTGCAGGCTGTAAAATTCATTCTGGTGTATACGCCATTACACCCAAAGCAGCAGGGCGCGTAGTCGAAATGCTGGTTAAAGGGGAGTTAGTTACCTTAGCTGATGCAGATGTAATGGATATAGATGAAGATGCCTTTAGACAAGGCACAGTAAAAGCAAAGCGCTACGGCGAAATGCAAACACCTAGCGAAGTACGCTATATGCAAGCGGTTAAAAATGGCGGCAAAGAAACCGACGAACTCGTACTTGCCGACATTGCTGCGCATGTTGTATCGCAAATGGATGAAGACACATTTTATATAATGGGTAGCGGCTCAACCGTTGAGGCCATAATGGAAGAAATGGGACTTGAGAATACGTTGCTTGGCGTTGATTTAATAAAAGATCAAACCTTAGTTGCTCAAGATTTAACGGCGAAGCAATTACTTGAGCTTACACATGATCAAAGTACTAAGTTAGTCATTACGCTCATTGGCGGGCAAGGGCATATATTTGGCCGTGGTAATCAGCAATTGAGCCCTGCGCTTATACGTGCAATTGGCAAAGAAAACATTATTGTAGTAGCAACAAAAACAAAACTACAAGCGCTTAATAGCCGCCCCCTTATTTGTGACACCGGCGATGGCGAATTAGATGATGAATTATCGGGTTATATTAAAGTAACCACCGGATTTAACGACCATATTATGTATGCAGTAGGGCACCAAAACCTTGAAAATACAGGTGCTTTGCAAAACCAGGAGATTAATAAATGAGTTTAGTGAACTATATCGATGCAGCCCAGCAGTACTTCGATGATTTAGTAATAAAAGCAACTGACGATGAGTTATTTGCAGGCGGCTATTTACGAGGTCATTTTGATCTTGCAGTTGGTTATGCCGAAGTAGAAAAGCTGACAATCAGTATAGATGAGCTAAACGAAACTGTAGAGCAGAGCTTAGTTAAAGCGTATCGTAATGGTGAGCTTAACGAAGAAGATAAGACATTAGTTGCACGCTTGTGGGAAGAAGTTAAAGCCCTCGCTTAAAAGTAAGTGATACAAAAAACACGATTTGTTTATCACTATCGTGTTTTTTTGTGCCCAAAACTTTTAAAGCTGATTTTTATGTTAATTTACTGTTTTGTTTTTATGCGATATTGTTACTAAAATAAATTTTAGGAACAATAAGAATGAATAATAATCAAGACGCTTTACCTTCAGGTGTTGTAGCGCGTTTTTTAAACTTTGTTGAGCGGGTTGGCAATAAGCTTCCAGATCCAGCCGTAATATTTCTGTTTGCAATGTTATTAATTTGGTTTTTGTCGTGGTGGTTTTCAGGTGTAAGCTTTGATGCAATAGACCCACGTACCGGTGAAGCGATTATTATTAATAATATGCTGGCAAGTGATTCGCTCGCTACTTTTTTATCCTCTATGGTAAAAACCTTTACCGGCTTCGCTCCCTTAGGTGTCGTTTTAGTAGCTATGTTAGGTGTAGGTGTTGCAGAGCATTCGGGCTTTATTAATACTGGTCTTAAGTTAATGCTTAAAGTTACTCCTAAAAAGCTATTAACGCCTTCAATCATTTTAGTCGCTATTGTGAGCCATACAGCTACTGACGCAGGTTATGTGTTAGTTATTCCGCTTGCTGGTGTTATATTTTATGCTGCAGGACGCCATCCGCTTGCGGGTATTGCAGCTGCATTTGCTGGTGTGAGTGGTGGTTTTGGGGCTAACTTCATTCCATCAGGGATTGATCCATTGCTACAAAGCTTTACCCAAAGTGCGGCGCAAATAATTAATCCTGCAATAACAATTAACCCGTTAAATAACTGGGCATTTGCTTCAGCATCTAGCTTATTTATTGTGGCATTAGGCTGGTACATTACCGATAAAATTATTGAACCACGTTTACAAAAAACAACGGTTGATGGTGCTAAAGAGGATTTACCTGTATTTGAAGATGCACGTAGTGATGAAAAACGTGCCTTTTATATAGCCAGTACCGTGATGATTGCAGGGCTTGCGTTATTAGCATTTGTCTCTGCTCCAGACGATTCTGCAATGCGCAGCAGCGATGGCTCATTAACTAATTTTAGCTCGCCATTAATGCAATCTATTGTACCGTTAATCTTTTTATTATTTTGGATACCCGGCGCGGTATATGGCTTTACCGTAGGCACATTTAAAACCTCTAAAGACATGATAGATGCCATGAGTAAAGCGATGAGCGGCATGGCATATTATATTGTTATGGCATTTTTCTGTTCGCTATTTATTGCTGCATTTAGTAAATCAAATTTAGGTGCATTACTCGCAATCGAAGGCGCGCAGTTATTAAAGGCAATGGAATTGCCAAGTGCAGTAACGGTTGTGGGCATTATCTTTTTAACTGGCTTTGTTAACTTGTTTGTAGGTTCAAGTTCAGCAAAATGGGCATTACTTGGCCCTATTTTTGTACCGATGTTAATGCAACTTGGCATTTCACCAGACTTAACTCAAGCCGCTTATCGTGTAGGTGACTCAAGCTCTAATATTATTACACCGTTAATGCCCTATTTCCCATTAGTGGTGGTGTACTGTCAAAAGTATGTGAAAGGCACCGGGATAGGCACTTTAATTGCTATTATGCTACCGTACTCAATCGCCTTTATGATTGGCTGGAGTATCTTTTTATTAGGTTACTGGGCACTTGGTATTCCACTAGGGCTTGATGCTAGCTATGTTTACCCAGCTTTGCCTTAACCTAAACCTTGATTTATGAACCTCACTCACTTGAGTGAGGTTTTTAAATAAAAGTCCTGTAATGTAAAAGTAAGTCTAAGTTACCTTTCTAAATCTCTCACTATATAGCCAAATAAGTTGGCCTCACCAACAATATACACATAATCGTTTTTGTTGTTCATTATTGTAGACTTAGCGTCGTACCACCTAAAATCATGAATTTTATTCGTTTTAGGGTCTTTGAAGTATAAATGAGTACAACTATCTTCATACTCGGTGCCACACTTTTGTACATCGGTCAGTATATATTCCTTATACCAATAGCCGCCTTGCGTGTAGTAAGCCCATAGTTTAATGGGATCAGAGATAAAAATATAGAGTATTCCCTAGATTAATAAAGGGGATAATGGGTACATGAAAATGGATGCCAATTTCATTTTTGTATCTGAAAAATTGTATTTAAGTGATTCTCTATATTTACTGCAGCGTTTGTATTTATTGAATATAAGTATATTTAAATAGATAAATAGTGCGCAACAGATAATAGGGAGGGCTATAAAGAAAACAACGTCGTATAGCTCATTTGAGATGAATGGTGGATCTGTAAAGTCCATTAAAATAGGAATAGTGATGCATAATAAAATGGAGAGTATTATTGCTACAAAGAGCAAGTTGTCGTAAATCTTTTTCAATTTTTAATTCGTCTGTGAATTATAGCCTTTGTTTAGTTTACAGAGTTTTGTTGTTTTAAAAATCAAAGAAAACGTATTTATGGGTACAAGCAACCTGAACTCTGGCTAATAAAACTATCTCAAGTCGCTATTGAACTGACTCGAAAGTTTACTTTGTATTCACTGTGGCAGCAGCTTAAAAACAAAAAAACCTTGTCACTTTCGTGGCAAGGTTTTTTTATTAAAGAGTCGTTGCTTATTTAGCTGTGAAGCTTACTGGGCGACGTTCTTTACGAGGGCCAGTACGCTTATCACCGCGTTGGCTATCGTCTTTATCTTTACTAAAGGTGCGCTTTTTGTCACCAGCTGGACGCTCAGAGCGTTCTGCACGTGGCTCAGCAGGGCCTTGATCTTGTGTAATTGTTAAGCCCATAGGACGTTTACAAATAAACACTTTTTGGAAATGATCAAGTACATCTTTAGGCATGTTTTGCGGTAATTGAACCGTACTGTGATTGTCGTGTAAACGAATATCACCAATAAACTTGCTTGAGATGTCAGCTTCGTTAGCTATAGCACCAACAATGTTCTTAACCTGAACACCGTGTTCACGACCTACTTCGATACGGTAAGTATCCATAGGGCCTGCATCACGACTGTTACGTTCGCGAGGTTTACGCTCAGCGCGTTCACCACCACGTTCGCCGCCACGTTCGTTACGACGTCCACGGTCACCACCGCGATCATTGCGGTCGTTACTACGTGGGTTGCGATCGTTACGCTCGTTACGTTCACGAGGTTGAATCTTAACTTCTTCAACTTTAATTGGAGACTGTTGCTGTGCTAAACACAGTAACGCACCCGCTAAGCTTTCAAGAGGAAGTTCAAGTTTTTCAGCCATGTTAGTAGCTATCTCGTTAAAGAATGTAATATCTTTGTTTTCAAGCGCAATAGTTAATTTTGCTTGTAACGCTTCAATACGTTTTTCTTCAACGATTTTTGCAGTTGGTAATTCAACTTGTGCAATTTCAGACTTCGTATGACGAATGATATTTTTAAGTAAATAACGTTCGTTATGTTTTACGAATAAAATTGCTTTACCAGTACGACCAGCACGACCTGTACGGCCGATACGGTGAACGTAGGCTTCAGAATCTTGTGGGATATCGTAGTTGATAACTAAGCTTAAGCGGTCAACATCTAGACCACGAGCAGCAACGTCTGTTGCAATAACAACATTTAGCATGCCGCTTTTTAAGCGTTCTACAGTGCGTTCACGTGCTTGCTGGTTCATATCACCATTAAGTGGAGCAGCAGAGAAACCTTCGCGCTCTAATAACTCAGCAAGTTGTACTGTATCGTTACGCGTACGTACGAAAACAATAGCACCTTCATACTGTTCAGCTTCTAAGAAGCGAACAATAGCTTTATTTTTATGTACGCTTGCATTCCAAAACACTTGCTCAACAGATGATACTGTAGAGTTACGCGCAGAAATATGAACCTGTTCAGGGTTGTTCATATACTTGCTGCTGATGTTTTGAATTTGCTTAGGCATAGTCGCAGAGAAAAGACATGTTTGCTTTTCGCGCGGTGTTTTTTCCATGATGCTTTCTACATCATCGATAAAGCCCATACGTAACATTTCATCGGCTTCATCAAGTACAAGTGCTTGTAGAGCATCAAACTTGATAGTGCCACGGTTAATGTGATCGATTAAACGACCTGGAGTTGCAACAATAACCTGAGCGCCACGACGAAGTGCGCTTAATTGGATACTGTAGCTTTGGCCACCATATAGTGCCAATACTTCAATACCACGAACATGTTTAGCATATTGTTCGAATGCCTCAGCAACTTGGATCGCAAGCTCACGTGTTGGTGTGAGTACAAGGATCTGTGGCTGTTTCACAGACGGGTCAATATTATTTAGTAATGGCAGTGCAAATGCTGCGGTTTTACCTGTACCCGTTTGAGCTAGTCCCAGTACGTCCTTTCTTTCTAGCAATAACGGTATACATTGAGCTTGGATTTCAGATGGTGTCTTGTAACCCAACTCTTCAACTGCCTTCAAAATTGCAGGAGAAAGATTTAGAGATTCAAACGTGACTGGTTCTGACATTAATACGCCTCAACGAATTTAAAGAGGCGCGCATTATATAGGATTCGCGAGGCAAATGCTTGTATAAATTGAAACTAATTTGTATGTGTTTGATGTTGGTCGAAATTTAACCAGCTCAATGTAGGGTTTATTAAACTGGTTAACATATTTAATACAAAGCTTATTTATACAAGCCTAGGTTTTCTTTTGCGTAAGCTTCAAATTCTGTAAATCCACCAATGTGATTTTGGTCTACAAAAATTTGTGGAACAGTAGGGCAAGGCTTACCCGCTGACTTTTCAAGGTCGGCTTTACTAATGCCTTCTTTAATTATGTCGATGTAACGAAATTTAAAGTCATCACGTTCATTTGATAATTGCTCAGCAACATCTTTCGCACGAACACAAAATGGACAGCCTTCACGGCCAAAAATTACGGTTAACATAGCTTTCTCCTCAATTTGATTAATATCAGTTTAAATGAATGGAAAATTATTTAAAGAGAAAAAAATCGATTGCACCATTCTAATAAAAGCATAAATCATATTATGCATAGCAATATGATTTGCAAAATGCGAATGAAAAACCAGAGCCCTGTTTGTCTAATACTTAAGTCTATGAATGCAAGTGTGTTTACAAGAATTAATTTATGGCACATAACTTGATGATGTAGAGCTATACATTGGGTTAACGAGAATGCTTTATGAATATTAATAGTCACGTTTTAGAAATTATCCAAGGGGTAATAGGTAAATATTGTGAAACCCAGAGTCAAAAATTCTCTATTACCTTAATCAATAAGTTGCAATGTAACTACGTCTGTTTGCAAATTCCGCCAGAGCAAATGATTGCACAATGTGAGGCGTTTCTTACTCCGGCGCTAGCAGCAGTAAAGCAGTGCTTTTTACTTAACCTCGAAGCAAATATTCAGGGAGTTAGTATTCACTATCAGATTGATGATTCTGAACAAGTAAACACGTTGGATTTTCACGGGCTCTTAGCAACTAAAGAGTCTGTTAGTTTAGCGCTTGATGTTAGACAAGATGTAGACGTTTTAACTGATTGCGAAGCGTTACTCAAAAGCTGTTTAAAAATGTCAGCTAATACTCACGATCGTTTTGGTTTAAATTTTAAATTATTTAATAGCACGCTTAGAGAGTCTGCACAGCTAGAGGATTTACGCCATCTTAGTGGTAACGCATTAATTGATAAATTAAATAGTGACAGCTTAAATACACACATAAAGTTGTGCTCTATTAACGACATTTACGAGCTGAGCCAAGCTCATAAACTATCTAAAAAAATATTAGGCTGGCCATTTTTTGATACCGACTTAATTACTATTTTAACAACATTTCACACACAAACACGTTTATCGGTATTAGTAGCAGACGACAGCTTACCGAGCCAAATTGCTACAAAAGTAATGCTTGAAATGCTGGGCTGCTTAGTAACGTGTGCAGAAAATGGTGCTAGTGCATTAACGCTTGCTCAAAATGAACCATTTGACTTGCTACTTTTAGATGAGCGTATGCCAGGAATGTTTGGTAGCGATGTGGCGCAGCAATTAGTTAGGCAAAATACACCTAATAACAATACTCCTAAAGTTATTTTAACGGGGTTAACAGGCGATGAGCAAATAGCTGAGTTGTTTGATAAAGGAATTACTCACTATTTACAGAAGCCAGTGACAAAAGCGGTACTTGAGAAATTTATTAAACCTTGGCAGTTAGCCTCTTAAATTGATTAATAAGGAGAGAGTTATGGATGATTTCTCTAAGACAGCACCTATTTTAATTGGTTTTCAAAACAATTACTTTTTGCCAAAAGGCATTTTGTATGACGAGGTTGAAGAGTCATCAAGAATTACTGGCGTGGGGGAAAATACACTCTATTTATTGACCTTCTGCGCAGAGCAATTTGCTTTAGTTATTAATACACCCATTCACTTTACGCAAAACTATAGCGAGCTTAAAAATCCGATTGGTATATTAAAAGTCATTGCGGTGGGGGCATTTAAAGCAGGTTCGTACGGTGCTCAAACCATTAAGCAGCTAGACCTTTTTAGTAATATTATAGAGGTGGTATTTGGGAAAAGAAGTTTAAATGCTTTTACACATATAGGTTTAGCCGAAAACATCAAAAAACATGGGACCACTAATATAATTTTAGCGGGTACTGTGTCTTCTATCTGTATTGATTCAACTGTGCGCACTGCTGTTGAACTTGGTTTTAATGTCACTATTTTAAGTGACTGCACACCGAGACGCACTCCTTTTGAACAAGCATTCTACCGTGAAAAGGTTTCCCTTCTTTATGCACGAGTTTGTCAGAGTAATACTTTTATAAAGTATTGGAGAGATCATGAATAATAATGATGAGCTACAAGTTCAAATCCAATATGCACTAGTTGAAAAACTTTCCAATAGTAATCGACGTCAAGCAAAGCTATTAGCTATTTTAGATGAGTGTATTTTTGAGTGTGATAAACATTTGAATTTTACTTATATAAATGAAGCTTGGGAGAAGAAGTTAGGTTACTCAACCGATTCATTAATTGGCTCCAATATTACTAAGTTAATGAATTGCGATGATATTATGCATTTTGTCGCATACAGCTGTTGTTTACTAGAAGGGAAGCAGGCTCCCAGTGTAGAAATACAAATTAAAAGCAGCATCGGGCTCATGAACTGGTTTGAGTTAAGGTTAGTTTATGATGAAAAAAGCGGCTTTATAGGCTCGTTCTATGACATTCAACGTCATAAAGATTCTCAATTTTTGCTAACGCAACAGCAAAAATATGTTAAACGCTTATCGCTTGTTGCGAGCCATACAAATAACTTAGTGATTATTACAGATAAGTTTGGTGTGATTGAGTGGGTTAACAATAGTTTTGAAGTGCTTACAGGCTACACCTGTGATGAGGTTATAGGCACTAGCCCAGGTCAATTACTGCAAGGGCCAAAAACATGTGAAAAAAGTCGTAAGGTTATGTCTCACGCTGTAAAAAATGGGCTTCCTTTTCAAGTTGAAACCACAAATTACGATAAAAATGGTAACGTTTATTGGGTTGCTATTGATGCAAATCCAGTGCGAGATGATGAAGGTAAAGTAAAGCATTTTATCGCTATAGAAACTAATATTACGCAGCGAGTTAAAGCTGAACAAGCAATGGCAGAGATAGAATATAACTATCACTCTGTCGTAGATAATATTCCTGATATTGTTCTACGCCTTGATACATTTGGCAACCTATTATTTATAAATCAAGCATGGCAACGCGTCTTACACAGCAATGTAGATGAGAGCCTTGGCTTACCTATAATTAAGTTTATAGCAAAAGAAGATGTAGAAAAAATTAGTAGCACTTTGCTTGATTATAAACAAGGTAAGCGTGATATACGTCGCTTTGATATACGTTTGATTAATGCACAAGGGATAAATAATTGGGTTGAAATGACACTTACTCCCATTGTGGGTGGCTACGAAAGCGATTTGTTATCTATTGCCGCAACACTTGTTGATATACAAGAACGTATTGAAAGCGAGCAAATATTGCTTGAAGCTAAACATCAGGCAGAAACATTAGCTGAGTCTAAAAGCCGATTTATGGCAAATATTAGCCATGAAATTCGCACGCCATTAAATGCCGTTATTGGCTCTGCAGATATTTTGCATCATACCGGTTTAACTTCTGAGCAAATGCGTTACACACAAATGATTAAAACAAGCTCTGATGCATTACTGAGTGTATTGGATGATGTATTAACGTATTCGCGTTTTGAAGCACAAGCTATAACACTCGATAATCAGCCATTTAGTATTGATACGTGTATTGAAGAAGCAATAGATATTATTACCCAAAGTGCTTTACAAAAAGGGCTTGAGGTTGTTTTTGATTTTTATCCTGATGTCCCAGCTCAAGTAATTGGTGATCATGCACGTATAAGGCAAATAGCCATTAATTTATTAGCCAATGCGATTAAGTTTACTCAGCAAGGCGTAATAACGGTGACCGTTAGATGTACTTACATTGGAGCCAATAATTTAAATCTTCATTTATCAGTAAAAGACACTGGAATGGGAATCGCAAAAAATAAAATAGAAAGTATGTTTATGCCTTTTATTCAATCAGATAATTCAATTACCCGAAAACATGGTGGTAGTGGCTTAGGCCTTGCGATATGTAAGCAAATTTGTGATGTAGTAGGGGGAGATATTTCGGTTAACTCTGAGCTCAATAAAGGGAGTGAGTTTATCGTTAATTACCCGTTAAAAATAGACACAACCGACTCAATATTGCGAGAGGGGTTTGCAGCACGAAGTAAAAAGCCAAGAGTATGGATTGTAGGACATAACCAAATTTTAAAAACCGCGTTGGAGCACACACTCACTCGGTTTTCTATCGCTTTTGAGCACTATGAAATATGCCCAGATATCCCTGAGTATGATAGTTTTCCTGATGCAATTGTATTAACTGATCCTCGAATGCTAGCCCAAACACGCGAGTGTATAAATACATATAACTCCCTTAATTCACCATGTTTACTTATCTTAGACTTACTAGGTGAAAGCTTATTACCGCAAAATCTTAACGACAGAGAGCTTAGGTTAAATGGCCCTTTTAAAGTATCGCATGTACCGCGAGCAATTAGTTTATTAGAAGAGCAGTTATTTCATTTAGATATTATATTTACTAATCGTGAACAAAAAGAAGTCTTAGAAAGCTCTTCAGGGTTAACTCAGTTGAATGGAACCAATGTATTGGTTGCTGAAGATAATACTAATAATCAAATAGTAATAAGACAGTTTTTAGAGCAAAAAGGTTGTCGGGTATATATTGCTAGCGATGGGCAAGAGGCAATAACCAAGGCTAAAAACAATAAAATTGATATTATTTTTATGGATATCCAAATGCCAATACTAGATGGGATCTCTGCAACCAAAGCAATCAGAAAGTTAGGTATAGCCACCCCTATAATAGCGCTCACAGCAAATGCAATTCATGGTGATAAAGAGCGATTTATTGAAGCGGGGATGAATGATTATTTAGCTAAACCAATTGTAAGTGAAACACTTTATTTATTGCTTGATAAATATGCACCAAAGCAGGCTATTGAATCTAAACATTTAAAGCTCTCTCGTTTAGCGCAAGTGTGGGAAAAGCTGGGTTGAGCAATGAAGAGTAATATAAAAAGTGGGTTTGTGTTGCATAAAACTTGATAAACGAAGAAATTAACCTAGTATTTTAGGAGTAAGTTAAATTTATTTTTTAGTATTTAATGAGTGTTTTTATTATAGTTTTTCAATTTGATTCGCAAATTGCAATTCAAAATAAAAATACAACGTTACGAATTATTTTTGGATTCTAAATTACATTTTTAATTTTTTTAATACTTTGATTTTGTTGTTTATTTTATCTTTCGTTTGTTTTTGTTTAGTTGGCACGGCTTTCGCAACATATTAAATATCAAATCAAGACAATTTAGTTAAATTTTTAAGAGGTGCAATATGCAAACAAATACAAAAGCCAAACAACAACCTAAAAGTAATAATTGGGTACTTACACCTGAAATCATGGTTTTGTCTATTTTGCTTGTAGCTACCTTAGTAATAGGTATTACAGTTCTGCGCGGTAGCGATTCTGTAGAGCCGTTAACGGACATACAGCCGATTACTTTTACACAAGTTGATGTTGAAAATGCACAGTCGATGAGTAATACGTTTGACTCGCAAAATACTAACTATGCACAACATGTAACAGCCCCTAAAAACGAAAATAACGACACTCTTTCAAACTAGAGACTTTTGCGCAGGTAACTATTTATTGTTGCCTGCGTTTTTTTTATGTTTCCTATCACCGTTTTAACTTTTTCTCCCTAGCTTTAAAATTACGTGTACGCTTTTTAATTCAAGCTGTGCGTAACTAAATTAGTTTTATCCAGCCTTTCTTTATACTCATCTTCAATTACTAATCCTTACTTTTAGCCAACAATTACTAACTGGTTTCTCTGTGCTGTTTGGGCTTGAGTAAGCTCTTATTTATTAATTTAGGTGCATTGCAAATTGAATTGCAAAATGCAAATAAAATGGAAAAATTTAGACACTCAAATAACTAAACTTAACCTTTTGAATTTGCTGTTTTTATTTTTGTTTTATTCACTTTCTAAATGGTCTGTAACTTGCTCTTGATTACATAAGTCACTAAGAGTGAAAATCGGAGCAAAATATGAATGCATTTAAGTACCTAGAATCAGAAAGCCCAGTCAATCTCGCAAGATGGCATGAGTTAGAGAGAATCATGTCGGATGCAATGCAAAATAATTATTTTAAAATGGTTTATCAACCGCTTGTGTCATTAGGAACGGGAAAGTTGGTCGGCTTTGAATCGCTAGTAAGGTGCCAATCACCCCGCTTTGGTATTGTAGGCCCTGATGAGTTTATCCCTCATGTAGAGCAATCGGGAATGATTTTAGAATTAGGTGACTGGATTTTTGAGCAATGTTTGTCTGATTTAAAACAGATGCGACATTTTGGTATGACAGATATTGCTGTTTCTTTAAATATTTCACCGGTACAAATTTTAGATGGTGATGTGTTTTCAAAAGTAATGGCTTTGCTAGAAAAGCACCAAATACCACCACAAGCTATTAAAGTTGAATTAACGGAAACAGCGCTCATTCATAGTCCTGTTAAAATAGCTAAGGCGTTTGAAAACTTCCATAAAGAAGGCGTAAAGGTGTGGATTGATGATTTTGGCACTGGATACGCGTCTTTAGGTCTACTTCGTCAATTTGATATCGATGGTTTAAAAGTTGATCGCAGTTTTGTAAGTGGTATTGCAACTAATAATGAAGACTTTACGTTATGTAGCGCAATTATTGCGATGGCTCAACGATTGGGCTTACAAACTGTAGCAGAAGGCATTGAAGAGAATGAGCAATTACAAATATTAGAACAACTTGGTTGTGATATTGCTCAGGGGTACTTGCTCGATAAGCCGCAAACATTAACAAAAAGTATTGATACCTGGGCTCTGTAATTGTTTATATTCATTTTGATTTGCAAAATGCAAAAAACAAATTACTCTTAAACTACAATTCTTACATTTTATTAGTGTACGAAGCTTTAACTTACACAAAGGTTATCTATGCCTATATCAGAGCAGTTTATCGATAAAAGTATTACGGAGTTAAATGTTTTAATTCAACTTGAAAAGGATGTTGGAATAAGCGTTTTAGCTCGATTAGTAAACTTATTTATCGATGAATTAGTTACTATGGCTAACCAATTAGATACGGCAATTAGTAATGCAGATATTATAAAAATTAGAGAAATAATGCATGTTTTGAAAAACTCGGCTGCTTTATATGGAGCCGCTCCTTTAGCTGCATTGGCAACACAGTTACACGATTCACCACCACCAACCACAGAAGAAAACTTGCACGCAGCGCTTGTTATTAAACATAACTTGGATAAAACCCGAGATGCATATCAAATAATGAGTAAGAGTATAGCTATCTAGGAGAAAGCCGTGTCAGATATAATGGGTAAAGGCCTTGTTTATATTGTTGAAGATAGCATCGCAAGTGGTGCTTTGTACGCAAGTCAGCTAGAGCAAGTAGGTTTTGAATGTAAGCATTTCGCAGATGGATATTCTGCTTTGGTCGGTATTAAAGAAAAAATGCCTGCGGTGATAGTACAAGATGTATGCTTGCCTGATATAAGTGGGCTTGAAGTTTTACAATTTGTAAATAAACAAAAAAATCCTGCTAATGTAGTCATGATCACCTCAAATAGTTCTATTGATATTGCAGTGGAAGCTATGCGTTTAGGTGGCTTCGACTTTTTAGAAAAACCCTTCACAAGTCAGCGACTTATTAGCTCAGTATGTTGTGATTCAATGAAACCGGACACAAATTTAGGTGGTATTATTACCACTCAAACAGAGGTGTTCTATGACAAAAC
>NZ_JBEOOQ010000037.1:0-48948 GCF_040309305.1 Pseudoalteromonas sp. RB2-MNA-CIBAN-0110
AAGAAGAAAAAGAGAAGAAAATTAGGGCAGGGTAATAAAATGCTGAGCTAAACAACCGCTCAATATTTATATTTTTACCTAAGTAATCTAGTTTGTTTTCCTCTAAAAGCGAAGCGCCTCTTAACCTCTTTGTGAATAAATTATTTAAAGGTTTTTTGCACAAAGAAAAGAGAATGAGCAGTAGAAGAGGGTATAAAAACTAGCAGCCTAAGTGGCTTTCATATACAGCTCAATATTGTTTGGTTCTGCATGCTCGATTAATTCAAACTCATTTACTGCTTCAATCAACATATGTTGCTGTTGTTTTTCAAGCTTTAGCTCAGCGCTTAGTAACTCTGCGCGTATTGTGGTGTAATCACTTATCGTATTCTGATTAGCTTTTAAATAGCTACGGGCAGCGCGCAGAGGTTGTAATGCGTGAGTATCAAACTCACTAATTGCGTCTATTAACTCATTTAACTGTTGGGTATTAATACTTAAATTTAATGAGTCTAAATAAAGTAGCAATAAGCATAAATTAACGTTTTTTCCTTGCTGGTTTTGTAGTGCCAGCAAGGTTGTTTGTTGATCAGGCTTTGCGTACAAGGTGCACGCAAACTGCCAAAAATGGTCGCTATTGAGCAAGTTCATCGGCGAATGCCTGCTCTTTTTCTTCCATTTCTTCAAGTGCCATAAGTAGCTCTTCTTCAATGTCGTTAAGCTTAGGCGTAAGGGTTGCTTGCTTGGCTAATAACTCTTTAAGCTTGGCTTTGTTGTCGTCGTTGTACAGTTCGTTATCACCTAAGGTCACTTCAACTTCACTTAATTCAGCAGTGAATTTATCGAGTTGCTTTTCAAGCTTTTCAATTTGCTTTTTAAGTGGCTGAGTGGCTTTTCTAAATTCAGCCTCTAAGCGCTTTTGCTCTTTTCGGTTAACGCCTGGGTTTGCTTTAGGCTCGTCGGTTTGCTGCGCTTTAACCGCTTCTTTATTCGCGTTAAGTAACCATTGGTAATATGCATCTAGGTCGTAGCCAAACTGGGTCACTTTGCCGTCATCTACTAAGTAAAACTCATCGGCAGTATTTTTAAGCATATGGCGATCATGAGATACGGTAACCATAGCGCCTTCAAAGCCTTGTAGTGCCATAACAAGTGCATGGCGCATTTCTAAATCAAGGTGGTTAGTTGGCTCATCGAGAAGTAATAAATTTGGTTTTTGATATACCAACATGGCAAGTACTAAACGTGCTTTTTCGCCGCCCGAAAATGGGGCTACAGGCTCAAGTGCTTTATCGCCAATGAAGGCAAAGCCGCCTAAAAAGTCACGTAGTGATTGCTCAGTGGCTTTTGGGTCTAGTCGTTGTATGTGCGTTATTGCACTGGCTTTTAAATCAAGAGATTCAAGCTGATGCTGCGCAAAGTAACCAATATTTAATCCGTGATGCTGAATAACTTCGCCCGCTTGCGGCTCTAAATCACCAGAAAGCAGTTTAATTAACGTTGATTTACCCGCGCCATTTCGACCAAGTAAAGCAATTCGGCTACCTGGTACAAGGTTTAGCTCTATATTATTTAAAATAGTGACGTCACCATAACCCGCTTTGGCTTTATCTATTGTCATTAGTGGGTTTGGTAATGCTTTTGGCTCTGCAAACTCAAAGTTAAATGGCGAGTCGGCATGTGCTGGCGCTAGTTTTTCCATGCGTTCAAGTGCTTTTACACGGCTTTGTGCTTGTTTAGCTTTACTGGCTTTTGCTTTAAAGCGCGTTATAAATTGCTCTAAGTGTGCAATTTGATCTTGCTGCTTATCAAACATTGCTTGTTGTTGTAGTAAACGCTCTGCTTTTTGGCGTTCAAACTGCGAGTAGTTACCTTTGTACACGTTGATAAGTTGCTTATCTACATGCCAAATTTGATCAACCACCGCATCTAAAAACTCACGGTCATGCGATATAAGTACAAGGGTGCCGGTATAAGCACGTAAAAAGCGTTCAAGCCAATAAACGGCATCTAAATCAAGGTGGTTTGTTGGCTCATCGAGTAATAGTAAATCGGCGTCGCGTATTAATGCTTGGGCAAGGTTTAAACGCATACGCCAACCACCCGAAAACGAGCTGACAGGGTTTTCTATTAGGTTATTGGCAAAGCCTAGACCATGTAATAGCTCACCTGCGGTTGATTCAATGCTATAGCCTTTAATATTTTCAAGCTGAATATGTACTTTGGCTTGTGTGTCGCCATCGTTGTTTTTCTCGGCCTCACGCAGTGCTATGCGCATTGAGTAGTATTCTGGGTGGCCTTGAAGTACATAATCAATCGCGCTTATTTCAAGTGCAGGTGTCTCTTGCTTAACAGAGGCAATAGACCAATCTTTTGGAATGCTGCAGTTACCGGCATCTAGTTGTAGTTCTGATTTTAGTAAACCAAATAACGTTGATTTTCCACAGCCATTAGCGCCAACAAGGCCTACTTTGTGTTCTGGGAATAATGTAGCTGATGCGTTTTTTAATAAGGCTTTACCGCCACGAAGTAGTTCTATTTCTGAGATTTGGATCATGAATGCGTTACTTTGCTGTGCCCTTGTTAAGTTGGCGCTATCATAACATAGAACTTAATGCTCTTATCAAGCGTATCAACAAGTGAAGTTATACGATAAAATGACAGCAGTTCAAACCACAGGAAAAATGTTGTGAGACAAAAGAAGCGATTTATTGCTGGTGCATCGTGCCCTGACTGCAAAGCCATGGATACTATGATGCTATACAGAGAACATGATGTTGAAAAAGTAGAGTGTGTTGAGTGTGGTCATAAAATGGCGCAACCCGATAACGCTGTTCAGGCGTCTACTCGCCAATTTGAACAAGTAATTGGTGTATTTAAACCGGGCGACTAACCCGGTTTTTTATTGCCTAATTTTTACCGGTTTTAGTAATGCGGTGGAGGCGGCTCAGGTGCTTCAGACATCATAGACGATGATGACTGCGACTCTTTAATTTTTTCTGCTAGCAGCTCAGTTTGGCGTTTCATT
Source organism: Pseudoalteromonas sp. RB2-MNA-CIBAN-0110 (assembly GCF_040309305.1). Lineage (NCBI taxonomy): Bacteria > Pseudomonadati > Pseudomonadota > Gammaproteobacteria > Alteromonadales > Pseudoalteromonadaceae > Pseudoalteromonas > Pseudoalteromonas sp. RB2-MNA-CIBAN-0110. Next base: position 3,008 of record NZ_JBEOOQ010000037.1, read on the forward strand.
TTTGCTAAAAGTTGCTGGTGCACTTTTATTTCATCATTTAAGACTTCAATCGTCTCATCTTGAAAAGCCACTTTGGCTTCAAGTTCCATTAAGCGATGTTCAATTGTGTTCATTATTCTCTCGTATAATAAATCGCTCTGCGATACCGCTGGAGCTTTCGGTTAACAACGACTTACCGTTATCTGTAAATGTCACATCTAGCACCACCGCCGATTTAGGCTTACTGCCTTCGCGCGGGGTAACCTGCCAAGTTTGAATCTTTTCACCGCTTGGTATTTGCCACAAATCTACGCGCTTATTTGGCGAGCCGGTTGCAAGCAAAGTGCCTTGTTCGTTAAAACGCACAGCAGTAAAAATTTTCTGACGCGCAATATACTTCAGTTTACTCACAAGATCACCTGTAGTCAGCTTCCATACATTTGCTTGTGCCATACTGTCGGCCGTAAACGCATAGCGACCTTGTGGATCGAGCGTCACTTGGGTAACACGCGTTGGGTGATTAAAACGATGAATTACTTGCCCTGTACGTGTATCCCAAAAGTAAGCAACATAATCGTTAGAACCACTTAAGGCGTAGCGTCCGTTAGGTGATAGGTCAACGGTGTTAACTTTATCTTGATGACCTAAAAACTCAATACGACGTCCGGTTTCTAGGTTTACAAATACGACAACGCCGTCGCTACGGCCGTATAAAACACTACGGCCTTGATTGCTAATAGCAATATCGCGAATACTGGCTTTTTGTATTTTGTAATAACCTTTATTTTTGCCTGTGGCTATATCCCACACAGCAAACGTGTTTTTTTCGGCGGTAACAGCCACGCTGTTATCAAAAGCAATAGCAACGGCGTATACCAAACTGTCTTGATCTTGCTGCTGAAACCATTGGTATTTTAGTACCTGCTGTTGATTATCCCACAGGGCGACCCCATGGTTGATAGAGGAGATCAAACTGTATTTACCATCGTTTGAAACTGTTGATGAAAACGCACCTTGTGCAGCATGTTCGTAACTTGCTACAGCGTGTTGTTTTTTATCGGTACAGGCGATGGCTAAAAAACAGCTAAATACGATTAAAAAAGTACGAAATATCGACATATTACAGGTATTTCCCCTTAACTCTTAGTGACTGAGAGGTTAGACTAGGACGCGTTAAATGCCTAGGTTGTTTGTCTAATCACTGGATATGTTTTTAGTTTAGCTAACAATGTGGAATTTAGTCATTAAACAAGCAGCCTATCATGTGGGCCGTTAATCTTTAACTAGTAATAATACATTAAAATGACAACTGCAAAGTGTGTCGGAGATTTAAAATGAAAAAGACGATTAGATTGTCATTGATTGCAGCGTCAGTTTTAGCGCTTACAGCTTGTAATCAAGAAGCAAAAAAAGAACAAGCTGAAGTTAAATTAGACACTGTAGAACAGCAACAAGCATACGGTATTGGTGCATCTGTAGGTAACTTTTTAAATAAAGACTTAGCAGACAAAACAGAAATTGGTATTGAACTAGACCAAGCACTTCTAATCCGTGGTTTTGAAGATGCACTTGCTGGTAATGCAAAAATTGACGAAGAAAAAATTCGCGAAGTATTAACTGAACTAGATACATCAGTACGTACTAAGCAAGAAGAAAAAGCAAAAGTAGAGTCTGAAAAAAGCAAAGAAGCGGGTGTTAAATACCTAGCTGACAACGCTAAAAAAGAAGGCGTTACAGTAACTGAGTCTGGCCTACAGTATGAAGTACTTAGCGAAGGCGATGGCGAAAAGCCAGTAGCAACAGACGTAGTTAAAGTACACTACAAAGGTACTTTATTAGACGGTACTGAGTTTGATAGCTCATATGCACGTAACGAACCTACAACTTTCCCTCTTAACCGCGTAATTGCTGGTTGGACTGAAGGTTTACAACTTATGTCAGTGGGTTCTAAGTACAAGTTCACTATTCCTTCAGAACTTGCTTACGGCGACCGCGACTTAGGTAAGATTCCAGCTAATTCAACACTTGTATTTGAAGTTGAATTACTTGAAATTCAAAATGAAGAAGCACCAGCACAATAATAAGCTTATTGTGTAAATGCAAAAAGGGACCTTAGGTCCCTTTTTTAATATGCGTAAATAACATATTAGTTTGCGTGATTAGAAAACAAGTTATCAATAAGCTCATCTTCAAGTGCAAAGCGTGCTTCTAATGCCTCACCAATAACAGACAAGTCATCATCAAAACCCTTTAACAAGTCTTCTTTATCTACTTCAGCGTACTTATCATTAAAATCTAACGCTATGTCGGTTGTACTGGAAATACGCGGGTAAATAGAGTTTGCAAGCTCTTGGCTCTGTAAGCCCTTTTTTTCACATGCTTTTGCTATATCGTCATACACTTCAAAATGGCCTGCAGATAGGTAATCCATTAAAAGTTGGCAAAATGATTCAATTAGTTTTGGCTCTGGCAATGCTTGATCTTGTTTTTCGTACGGCGTAAAACCTGCAATTTTGCAATAAAGTACAATAAGGTCTTGGCGTTCGTTTAGCCATTTATCAATTACTGTGTGGCTACCACCCCATTTTTGTTGAGCTTTTTCTACACGCGTCAGCATAACTGTTCTCCTAGCTGGGTTGGTCTTTCAATTAGAATATAATAAGTTTATGTACATCAAGATATATTTAATTTGCGCGTATATCAACAAGTAAAGTTGAGCTACTTTGAGGGGTGTACCTTTTTATATAATCTAAGGCGAGAGATTTTATTTTAGACAAGAAAAAACCACCAGTTACGGTGGTCTAATTTCTTTCAGTGACTTGTTATAACAAGCTTTCTTATTTTTATGAGATGATTTTTATTGTTATTATTTTAAAACATTTATTTTTATTGTTTTAAGATTTTTATTATTGTTTTTGTTAACGCGGGACAAACAATAACAAGGTTTTTGTAATGTTGCAAACATATTAATAAAAAGTTTTAAATGTTATTCTTTTTTGCTTGTTTTATAGTCAAAATGGATTAAAGCACGCCATTATATTGATCTGCCTCTAGGTAAAGCTGTTTTCGTCCCTAAGCAATAGAGGGTCGGAGAATATGGTGGTACAATCTTGCACAATTTATACAAGTCTTAGGATCATTTACGCCATGAGCGAATTAAAAAACGACCGTTATTTACGTGCACTTGCAAAACAACCTGTTGATGTAACTCCGGTATGGATGATGCGCCAAGCAGGACGCTATTTACCAGAGTATCGCGCTACACGTGCACAAGCGGGCGATTTTATGAGCCTGTGCCGTAATGCTGAGCTTGCATGTGAAGTAACACTGCAGCCATTACGTCGCTACCCGTTAGATGCCGCTATATTATTTAGTGATATTTTAACGATTCCAGATGCGATGGGTTTAGGTCTTTACTTTGAAACTGGCGAAGGCCCTAAGTTTGAACGACCTATTTCATCACTTGCTGATGTTAAAAAAATTCCAAAGTTAGACCCTACAGACGAGCTTGGCTACGTAATGAACGCAGTAAGCACTATTCGTCGTGAACTTAAAGGTGAAGTACCGCTTATTGGTTTTTCTGGTTCACCTTGGACGCTAGCAACTTATATGGTTGAAGGCGGTAGCAGCAAAGTATTTGGTAAAATCAAAAAAATGGCGTTTGCAGAGCCGCAAACACTTCATTTATTACTCGATAAGTTAGCTGACTCAGTTATTGATTATTTAAATGCTCAAATTAAAGCTGGCGCGCAATCGCTAATGGTATTTGACTCATGGGGTGGTGTATTAAGCCCGCGCGATTACAACGAATTTTCACTGCAATATATGCATAAAATTGTAGATGGCTTAATTCGTGAATACGATGGTCGTAAAGTACCGGTTACTTTGTTCACTAAAAATGGTGGTCAATGGATTGAAGCTATTGCAGCAACTGGTTGTGATGCAATTGGTCTTGATTGGACTATTAATATTAGCGACGCTAAACGCCGTGTGGGTGATAAAGTAGCTCTACAAGGTAATATGGACCCATCTATGTTACACGGTACACCAGAGCGTATTCGCCAAGAAGTAGGCACTATTTTAGAAGACTTCGGTACAGGCAATGGCCACGTGTTTAACTTAGGCCACGGTATTACACCAGATGTAGACCCTGAAAATGCTGGTGTATTCATTAATGCAGTACATGAGCTAAGTGCTAAGTACCATAAGTAATAGCTACTTAAATAAACTTTAAAACTGTTTAAAAGTAAAAAACCCGCTAAGTTGCGGGTTTTTTGTTACCTATTTATAAAGGCTTTTAAAACTACTTATACCAATTCGCTTAATTAAGTGATCTATTTTGAGGGAAGAAAATCGTGTCGATAACAAGGCAAAAATTTCGTTATTTAGTGTTCTATATCAGAAATTTTTAACGTAGTTAACGTCAGATTTAACCCCTCAAATTGATTAAGTATTATTGCGGATTGGTATTATTTAAGCAGTTATTTAAATAAGCGATTTAAACCATTTAATGCCGCAACACGGTAGGCTTCAGCCATGGTTGGGTAGTTAAATGTGGTATTTACAAAGTAGTCGATATTATTGCCACCATTTTTTTGTTCCATAATGGCTTGGCCAATGTGAACAATTTCAGATGCACGCTCGCCAAAACAATGTACGCCAAGTACTTCTTTGGTTTCAGTGTGGAATAATATTTTTAAACTACCTACTTCAGTACCAGCAATTTGCGCGCGAGCCAAATGCTTAAACTGAGCACGGCCAACTTCATACGGTACTTTAGCGGCTGTAAGTTCTTGCTCTGTTTTACCTACTGAGCTCATTTCTGGGATGGTATAAATACCGGCCGGAATATCAACAATCAGGCGGTCGTCACAGTTACCACACGCAATTGCATCAGCAGCTATACGACCTTGGTCAAACGCAGCACTAGCAAGGCTTGGGTAGCCAATTACATCACCTACAGCGTAAACGTTATCAACTTCTGTTTGATATGTTTCGTTAACTTTTAATTGGCCACGGCTATCGGCTTTTAAACCAATGGCTTCAAGGTTTAATGTATCTGTATTACCAGTACGGCCATTAGCAAATAAAATACAGTCAGCTTTTACGCGTTTGCCTGATTTTAAATGCATAATAACGCAGTCGTCACGTGTTTCTATTCTGTCAAACTCTTCGTTATGACGAATAACAATACCGCTGTTCCAAAAGTGGTAGCTAAGCGCATCAGATATTTCAGCATCCATAAAAGCAAGTAGGCGGTCGCGTGTATTAACTAAATCAACTTTAGCGCCTAGGCCTTTAAATATAGAGGCATATTCACAACCTATTACACCAGCACCGTATATCAGTACGCGGTGAGGGTCGTGCTTAAGACCTAAAATAGTGTCGCTCTCGTAAATACGAGAATGCGTAAAATCGACTTCTGGTGGGCGATAAGGACGAGAACCAGTTGCTATAACTATTGTTTTAGCCGTAAGTCGCTCGGTTGAGCCGTCATTTCGCTTTATTTCAATCGTGTGCTTATCTACAAAGCTCGCATCGCCTTGAAACATATGAATGCGGTTACGGTCGTAAAAGCTACTACGTAAATTAGATTGCTTAGAAATAACCGAACTGGCGTGACGTAAAATATCAGGAAAAGTTAAGCGGCTAGGGCGCTCACCAATATTAAATAACGGGTTTGCTTTGTATTCAATATAGCGGCTAACCGAATGACGAAGAGCTTTTGAAGGGATAGTTCCCCAATGTACACAACCGCCACCAACAGCTTCTTGGCGTTCAATAACCGCTACTTTTTTGTCGTTTTTTGAAAGGTTCATGGCGGTACCTTCACCGCCAGGACCCGTGCCAATAATTATTGCATCATATTGGTATGTCACGGGTACTTTTTTTTGTTCTGGTTGTTTGGCCACAGCCACTCCTAAATTAATTAAAAGAGGCTTTTAATAACCTCGCATTAAGTGCTAGCCATGCCTGTTTTTGATTTTCCCAGGCGGCTTCCAACTCATGGTATTGTGCCATTAATGCTGAGCGTTCACACTGCTTTGCCATGTTATTTTTTTTAACTTCTAACACTTGTTTTTGTAGTGAACAATAATTTTGCAGTTTTTTCAGCAGTAAATCGTACTCTTGTTGTAATAATGTAATCTTATCTTGTGCTAAAGGCAATTTTGCAAGACGCGTTTGCGTTTTGCTCATTAGTGTTTCGGCCTTTGCTTTTTCGATACGTTCAACAGGTGTACGCTTCAATTTATTAGCTAAACCAACAGCTGCTAAAGAGCGGATCATCCATTTTGTTGGATCGTAATGAAACCATTTAATACCGTTACGGTAGTCGCTTGCAAAAATATGGTGGAAGTTGTGATACCCCTCACCGTATGTAAATAACGCTAAAAAGCCGTTATCGCGTGCCGTATTTTTTTCGGTGTATGGGCGAGAGCCCCAAATATGTGCAACCGAATTTATAAAAAAGGTAAAGTGTTGGCTTAGTACTAAGCGTAGTAAACCTGCAAGAATTAACATACCCCACACATCACCAACTAATAAACCAAGTGCAAGAGGCAAACCTACGTTCATAGCAATAGCTAGTTTTAAGTAGTGCTTATGTTGCCACATAACGACTTTATTTCGTTGTAAATCACGACAATTACTATAGTCGTTGTAGCTATCGCCTTGGTAGTCACGTAACATCCAGCCGATATGGCTATACCAAAAACCATTGGTAGCCGCGTAAGGGTCTTTTATTGGGTCGTCAACTTGACCGTGATGTATACGGTGATCGCTACTCCAATGCAAAGCACTGTTTTGTAGTGCAAAAGCACCGCCAAGCGCAAAAATAAATTCAACAGCAGGGTGTGCGTTATAGGTTTTATGTGCCCATAATCGATGGTAGCCAGCAGTAATTGATAAGCCTGCATAAAACATGCAGCCAACAAAAGCAATCCAATGCGCGCTGGTAAATCCGTAGCTAATGGCGTACCAAGGTACAAGTGTGGCAGCCGCCAAAAAGGTTAGGCTAAAAAATAGGACGTTTGTCCAAATAATCGGTGGTTTATTCATAATTCTCAATCTCAGCGTACAACTGTAAGCTAAAATAGTATTTCAAACTCTCGTCGTCAAGTATTAGACTGGACAATTGAGCTAATATCACTAAATATTCATATAAAATAATTCAGGGAGCTGTTGATGTCGGGTGTTAGAGCGCAACAGAAACAAAAAACACGACAGGCGTTAATTCAAGCGGCATTTAATCAGCTGAGTGCTGATCATAGTTTTTCGAATTTAAGTTTACGCGAAGTAGCACGAGAAGCTGGTATTGCCCCAACTTCTTTTTATCGTCATTTTAAAGACATGGATGAGCTAGGTTTAACTATGGTAGACGAAGCCGGTTTAACCCTTCGTCAACTAATGCGTCAAGCACGCAGACGAATAGCAAACGATGGCGGCAGTGTTATAAATACCTCTGTGGTTACTTTTATGGAGTTTATTGATAACTCAAGTAACCAATTTAGGTTGTTGCTGCGAGAACGCTCTGGGACTTCTAAAGCATTTAGAGCCGCTGTAGCCCGCGAGGTAAAACATTTTATTTTAGAGCTGGCTCATTATTTAGAAAGTGAAACTAAATGTAATGCTATGCATGCCTATATTCAGGCGGAATCTATGGTAACGCTCGTATTTAATGCGGGTGCAGAGGCGCTCGATATAGAAGGATTGCAACGCGACGAATTGATTGAGCGCGTTATTTGGCAGCTGCGTTATATTACTCGTGGAGCCGGGCATTACGTAAGAGAAAACACTGAACAAAGTTAGCAAATTTAAAAATTCATTGTAGATTTTTTGTGCCTATTTCTTTATATTAACGCACTATAATAACGGCATACCTTTTAGCCGTAACTAAATAATAAATAAGTCTCTTATTAAGAGAAAGCGAGGATGCAAATGCTCACCAAGGATCCGGTGAACTTAAATTACCCCCCACTATTTGAACAACCACATAATGAGCCTGAAAATTCAGAGCCTGTGGTTACATTCTCTTATTTAAGTCGTGCTCAGCTTTGCAAGCTTCCTAAAGTGTTGCAAAGGCAACTGCAAGACAACCTGTTTGGTGCGCTAGATAAACACCAAGCTGCGCGATTACGCGACGACACACGGTGCCAATATTGGGCTAAAGACAAAGAGTGGAAAAAAGTACCGTATTCTCTCTTTAAGCAAGCTAATACACGCTTAGCTGTTTACCCAAAACAAACTCAAGCACCAACAAAGTACTCGGGCGCGGTTAATAATGGTTCAATTACATCATCGCAAACAGCGTTGCAAAACAATACTTTTATAAATAACACAGTAATGACGCCAAGCACTTCTGCATTTATAAACAGCCAATCAGCTGCGCAAAATAGTCCGCAATTTATAAATCAGCAAAGTTATAATCAAAAACCTAAAAAAGCGGTGCAACCTATACAACAACATGCGCCCGCTTTACGTATTTATAAGCCAGAGCTAAACAGCACAATGCTACTAAAAGCATCTCACACTGTTAGGCAAAATTTTACAACCCACGTACTTAGCGCCGCCGAAACCGTAGAGCAATTAGCACAGCAATATACCGGCTATAAAAATGCCAATTTAATTTACGATTACAACCTAGGTTATAGCGAGCGCAAACCTGCTAAAGCAGGCACAAGCTTAACAGTACCCAGTGGTTGGAAACTCAATATAGAAGGCTCATGCAGTAACAGCCGCAGTGTAGTTATTCAGTGGCAAGGGCCAACTAGTGGGCAAATAACGCTACAACTAGAAAAAAAGCGCCCCGACGAAGTCTCGTTTTGGCAGCACTACGCTGAAGTAAAACCGGGTCTTTATAATGTTACGGTAACTGCCAGTGGCGCAACCGACACCACCACATTTACTGTTGAACAACCCACTCTAGCCTACGAAATAGAACTACTCGACGAAGCTGGCGAACCACAAGCCAACATGGGCTACAAAATACGCCTACGCAACGGGCACATTATTACCGGGCAGCTAGATCAAAACGGTTATGCCAACGTATCAGGCCCCGACTTTGAAAACGCTAAAGTCAGCTTTTTTGAACTCGACAGCGAAGATTGGTCTGTAGGCAAAGTTTAAGGATACACAATGACCCAACAACACACTGTAGCTCAAGGTGAAACGCTATTGCGCATAGCAAAGCAATACGGCTACCAAACATCTAAAGCGCTTTACAACCACCCAAGCAATGCAGAGTTTAAAGCCCTACGCCCAGACCCAAACTTAATTTACCCGGGCGATAAAATTACGATTCCGCCTAAAAAAGAAAAGTTTATACCGCTGCGCACCAACAGTATTAACAGCTTTGTTGTACAAAACGAAAAAGAGTACTTTCGTCTGCAAGTATCGTACGACGACGGCGATGACGTAGTCGGTAAACGCGTAGTACTTAATATTGGTAACCAAACAATAGATACCGTATTGCAAAGTGATGGGCTTATCGAAGTAGAGCTTAATAGTAACGACGCCCTAACCGGCACAGTCGATTTATACCTAAATGAAGGCGATACCACACCAACTAAAAGCTTTAACGTGCAAATAGGCAATCTAGATCCAATAGACACGCTTTCAGGTGTGCAAGGCCGGTGCAATATGCTTGGGTTTGATTGTGGTACGGTTGATGGTGTTATGGGTAAAAAAACTCGCATTGGTGTAAAGGAATTTCAGTACGAGCACGATCTCGACATAGACGGCATACCAGGCCCTAAAACCAAAGCAAAACTACAACAAGTATTTGGGAGTTAGTATGAGTGCCCCGCACAGTATGGCAATGGTAGTAAATAACATAAACCCGTTAATTATGGTTAAGCCCGCTTTTGTGTTTATGTATCAGGTTGACCCAAATACGCCAAAGTATGACAAAGAGCAGCTTATACTTATAAATAAACAACATAGCTGGCAACAAGTACAATCTATAGCCAGTGTAAGGCTTGATTCCACGTGGGTAAAAATAAAATTTACTAATATTCCTCAAAGTGGCAACTTTGATTTAATGCAAGACCCAAATGATGGCCAGCCAGCTTATTACATTTTCGACAATGTCCCATTCAGTGAGCTTTACGACCAAACGCCAGAATCCGTTTTAATGGCAGAAATAGTAGAAGAGTAAGTGCAAGCACTTTGACTCAATAACACAAGTTTTAATGAGTGCGCTTATTTATATTACCTCGTAAATAAGTGCATGTAGTAAAAGGATAGTTTTAATGACGTTTTTAAAAAATCACAGCATGCTTTGCGCCCTCAGCGTTTGTTTTAGCTTATTGCTAAGCGGCTGCTCAGAGCCATCATCGCAAAGTTCACCACAAGTAGAGGTTGATGTTGCTAAATACCCATGGGCTAAAGAGCACAAAAACCATCCAGAGTGGCCACTAGAAATACGCGAAGAGGTGTATGGCGATGCAGATACATTTTCAACCCCGAGGTTAATGTTCTGGAATAAATATAAATATAGCGAAGTACGCACGCTGTGGTCATCAAAACTCGATGGCTCAGACAGGCGCCGTATCATTCCAGAAGAGGTATTTCAAAAGCTTGAATCTATTAGTATACATGCACCCGCTCGCTCACCAGATAACCGTTATATCGCTATTTCGGGCTATATAAATGACCGAGCGACTCGCCAGTTATACGACACCAAAGATAAAAAACTCATTACCATGTCAGGCGGGGGTGGCTACCCGTGGTTTAACTGGACGTCAGACAGTGAAAGCGTCATTTTTTACTCAGATGGCAAAAACTTTAACTACCATGTACCAACAGGGGAGCTAACCCCACGGCCTCAAATTCACCACAGTGGCGCTGCTTTTTTACTGCCTGGTGATAAAGAGTTTTTAGCGATAAAGCACGATGGCTTTTGGATACATAAGTTTAATGGTGAAGTGGTTCGCAAAGTTAATTTTGGTTTTCCACGCAAATGGGAGATGAAAAACCACCGTATTTCACCCGATGGTAAATATTTAGCGTTTATGACCCACTCTAGGTCAAAGGCACACTTTCATTGGGTGAATATTGCAAACCCTGAAATAGAGCATTCGCAAATGGGGGAAGGTAATGGCGTTATTTTCTCTCTAGATGAAGATATTACTCTTAAATTTAGTTATAACCCAATAGGTGAAGTTGATGAAAATGGAAAGCCTATTACTTATCGTATTATTACTAAAACGAATATTTTGACCGGGTATGAGCAAATAACGCGAGTAAAAGAAAAGAATATTTGGGGCTTAAGTATATTGTCTCCAATAGCGATTACAAACTTAGCGGTACGAGGAGTACAATAATGCATGACATCAGCAAAGGAAGTGCTAGCCCCGTAGTTTATTTACTCACAGGGTATTTTGAAAAGGACTTAGCGGTAAGTAAACTAACGCCGCTAACAAACCGTATTGTGGTGGCTGAAGAGCCAGAAAGCGCTACATATAACCAAAAAAAGCCAGTAGTGCTAAAAACTAATGATGCGGGTATTATTTCTACCTTACATAATAAAACATTAGCTACGCGCCAACCTTTTCATGCACATAAAAATCGGCCGATTATTATTCCTCCTTTGGAGTCAGTTAGCTTGTTAGCAGTAAATAACCCTTCTGGCTGGGCAGAAAACTTCATAAGTTATTTAAGCGATTACCGCAAAGTTGAAAGCTCGGGCTCTGCTCAAGAAACTGATAAGGCTTCACCGCCACCATTACCTATTTTAACTCTGCAAACTGTGCCAGTTAGTAATTTAAAAACGCCAATAATATCTTCGCAAAATGGGGTTGTGATTAGTAAGAATGATCAAGATTACACCGACTGGTATACAAGTGAGATTACTGCAAAAAACGTTAAAAAAATTAATGCATATATATTAGCCAAAACGCGAGCAGTAATACTAAGTATAAATCCTAATATTCCCACTTTAGAAGATGGTGAGAGTATAGTTTTGTCACCACCAATGGGCAAAGATATATTTGCTACTTTCGTTACTAAAACTAATTTAGCGGTCATATCTGGCACGAATAAAAGGTTACCGAAGGGGCTATATCGCATAAAAATAAGGCTTGAACGAGATGCTTATTTAGCCAATTTAACTAACTGGTGCTCCAAATCTATTCAGAATGATGGTACTTATTATTACTACGAACTTGCCGAAATGATCCGCTTTGATATAAAAAATGAGGCAGGTGAGTTTGATGTAATTAATTGCGACCCGCTTTCGGTTGAAGAGGCAATAATAAAGCAATTTCCTCGCTTTTATAGCCACTTAATAAGTTATGCAAAAGATTTAAAAACCGAGCATGCCACCTATGACCCTAAAAATATTAGTATTAAAGATGAAAACGGTAAAGAGATTGGCCGCGCCAAAGTTAGCGATGAACCAATAAAAATAGCCAGCGGCTTTGAGAGTTTTTGCCATGGCTGGGCGGTGGCTAAAGGCCGTGCACAATTGGCCGCAGGGTTAATAAATACCGATATAACCGCCAGCGCGAGTAACGGTAACTTTACCACTAATGGTAAATTTGTTTTAGGGAGTAAAATTGCTAAAGCAATACATACTCATTTAAATAAAACAGAAGATAAAACTATTCAAGCAACGCTAGACTCCGTGTTTGCTATGCAAGACGGGCAGGATGCCTGGAAAAAGCTACGTGAAGCTCGCGCTGCCTTTACAACCGATGCTTGGCGGCAAGCACTTGCAGAAAATTTGTGGCGCTTACCAGCTAACACACCAGCAGCAATGGAAAGCTATAATAAAAGTTTAGGTAAAAAGCTCGGCATTCCTAAATCGGCAATGGATGCAGCAGGTAATGCGCTCAATATAGCTGACTTAACCATAAATATTGCAGCACTTGGGAAAACTACGTTGCAGCAATTTGGTACAAATGTCCCTAATTTAGCGCAAGCTAAACGGCACTATAAAACGGTTGCTAACGATTATTTTGAGCATTTAAGTGCCAAAGAAATTGTAAAAGATGTCGTAATTGAAGGAACGTTTTCGCTTAATAGCGAGCAAGTAACCGATGATTACCGCAATACTATTTTGCAGCAAAGCGAGGCCGTTATAAAAGCGCTTAAGCAAAATGAGAGTCTTAAAGTAACCGTGGCAGGCCACACCTGCGATATAGGTAATTACGATTATAATATTGCGTTATCTGAGCGACGAGCAGAGGCTGTTAAGCACATTTTAGTGACCCAAGCAGGCATTGATGAAGCGCGTATTGAAGTGCTTGGGCTGGGTTATGCTCAACCACTTATAAATAATAAAGATGAGGCAAGCCGAGCACAAAACCGCCGTGTACACATTGCCGCATATGCTATTAGCCAAATAAATGTTTGCCCATCTCGTGAAGGTATGGACAGTTTAGAGCGTTTTCGTAATTTAACCGTAGCCAATGATATAAAAGTAGATGAAACCAGCGACGATATGGCGTGGCAAATGATTAACATTGCTCTGGGTGTTATGGCATTTATTCCAGCAACAGCTCCCATTGCCGCGGCAGTAGCGGTAATAAAAGCGGGTGGCGCTATCGTTACGTCGGCTGCGAATTTAATGGATGAAGTACTCCTCGATAACATCTGTAAACAATTCTATGCAGAAATTCAGCGAGATAAACGCCTAGGCCAAGAGTGTGCAGCTAATCAAGGTATGATGCATGAGCTATTAAGTGAATATAATAAAGACGGAAAAACGCAGCAAAGTACACAATGGGCAGCTCAATTTAGGCTGCGCTCAGAGGCCATATCGGGCCTTATGGGATTGCTACTAAGGGCTCAGCGTGAAGGTGATAAAAGCCAATATTATTCAAATTTAGAACGCTATAAAGTAAAACAATACATAGAAAACTTTTTATTAGGTGATAGCTGGGCACTGCCTAATTTGCCCGGTGCATCAATTAGGATGGATACATTTTGGGTATTTTTAATTGATAGCATTACCAATCAAAAGCAAAGTACAGATGGTGATAAAAAAGCACTTTACGGCTTTAGTGACAACTACAGCTTGCTAGATAAAGCGGCACGTAAAGCCGTAGTTACAGATCCTGAAAACACGCTTTATTTGCAATCGCAATCTAACCCGTATGGTTTTTATATGATGACGGTGCCGACGGTAGCGCGTGAGCATAATTATATTACGGCTGAATTTCAAAATTACTTCCCCATTCACACATTTGCCACGCAAGAAAAAGAAGGCAGTAAATACCTCGAAAGCTTTGCAAACACATTTGAACCAGTATTTTCTGACTATGGTGAGGCGAGTTATCACCACAGCGCCATATATTATCAAGACCAGACTTCAAAAAAATGGTTGCCAATTATTGCCAATAAACTAAAGCGTTTAACGCCATTCACCCCGATTCGTGTTCTTGTTGTGTTTAACGACACGATGACCGGTATTGCACCTATTACATTTAAAGTAACGCGCTGTGATGGCGTAATAAATAACGAACTTGCTTATAAAGAGCTTGTAAGGCCGCTTGTAGAGTCTGAGCTATTAAATAATGAAAAGCATTTTGCAGGAAAGTTTGGTTGTGTATTTACACCATTTTTTCAATTAGGGCCAAAAACGTATTTAGGTACCAAGCCTATGGTGCACGAAGAAGCCTTTTACTCGATTATAAACGACTCTGCACTTGAATATTATCAAGATGACAATTTTTCTGATATGCGTTATTACATTGGTGCACAAGTTGGTAGTAGCAGTAAGGTTGTATTGCCACTAATGGGGGAGCGTAAAGATAATAGTGATGAGATGATTTTTGAGTCTGACACTGCGGAGGTCCTCTATGCCTTAGGCTTAAAAAATAAGTTTGTGGCGAATGAGTTTTATGTTGATTTAAATACAAAGCGTAATGGTGGTAATGAAGAGTCACTATTAATAAAAGATTTTTTAACGAGTAGTAGCTCAAGCTTTGTATATCCAGAGCTTTTTGCTGGGGAAAAAAGCATTAGAATTTTGGTGCGCTTTGGTGGTGAGGGTAAACCTTATTTAATAACCAGTAAAATACAAAGGCAAGGGCAAGTTATTCGTTTGTTTAAGAGTGAATTTGCTGCGGCACAAAGTTTAGGGTTTAAAGTACGCCAGTTTGGCGATGACATAATATTTGATGACTTTGATTGGAATACCCAAGTCGATATTATGGTTGTAGCGACCTGTACAGAGCTAGAGTCTGATAATTATACCAAAAAATTAATTGGTTTAGATTGGCGTAGTGTGCCATGTGATTTAATACTGCAGCAAACTATTGGTATTAATGATAAAGGCCCGAAGTATCAGTCAAAACTTTGCTATTTAGGCAAGGCTACACGTAATGCAAATAAAGGTTATAAAACAGAGCGTATTTTAAATAAAATGGTGGACATATGGCATGACGATGACTATCAATTTGAGGATAAGTGGTATGACAACCAGTGCCAAATTGATGAGCAGGTAGGCCCAGAGTATGAAGAGTTAATTGAATTATTGAATAACGCAGGCTCTGATAACGAAAAAGGTAAACAGGGTCGAGCGCTGCTTAATTGGCATAATAAAGACGCTGAAGCATTTGCCGGTGAAGAGCAGGTTTTTGTTTTTGCTGCAAATTTTAGTTTGAAATATGACTCACCGAAGCGTGTTGAAGTAAACGGCTTAAGGCCTTTTGGAGACATATTTACAAGCCAATTTAGTGATATATTTACTGACAAAGAGGACAGGCAATATACGATGGAGCTAGGTATAGCTAGCTTTAACTCAGCGGGAAATTCGGGCTTTAATTTTAATGATATCGGTTCGATGACCGATAAAATTAGCAACCATGGCTTGCAGTTAAAGTTACCACTACCGAACCCTACAAATAGCAATTTGCCTTGGGGTAAAACACTACCAGAAGCTGATTTAAAAGAATTAGCCGCTGAGCTAAATAGCGATCATTCAACCCCATCACAAAAAGACCTATATAAGCACTTGTCAGAGGAAGGGTTGACTGAAGATGAAGTGAAACAGTGGTTTGTTGAAGATGCTACAAAGAGGAAAGTAAGGCCGCTAGGAGCTTTTAAAAGCGAATAAATTTATTCGTAATTTAAGTAGTTACTACCAACATAACTGAGCGCAACAGCGCAATTATAGTAAGAATAAAAAGCTCATGAATATGAGCTTTTTATTTATTAGGGTATGGACATAGTGTGCAGAACGGCTCAGTACTTTAACTGCTTAAAAGGACTTTAATAATGACATTTTTAAAAAATCACAGCATGCTTTGCGCCCTCAGCGTTTGTTTTAGCTTATTGCTAAGCGGTTGCTCAGAGCCATCATCGCAAAGTACAAAAAACACAACAGCCGTTGACGTTTCTAAATACCCATGGGTTAAAGAGCACAAAAACCATCCAGAGTGGCCACTTGAAATACGCGAAGAGGTGTATGGTGATGCAGATACATTTTCAACCCCGCGGTTAATGTTCTGGAATAAATACAAATACAGTGAAGTACGCACGCTGTGGTCATCACGGTTAGATGGCTCAGACAGACGACGTATAATTCCAGAAGAGGTATTTCAAAAGCTTGAATCTATTAGTATACATGCACCCGCTCGCTCACCAGATAACCGTTATATCGCTATTTCGGGTTATATAAAAGACAGAGCAACTCGCCAGTTATATGATACTAAAGAGAAAAAGCTAATCACCATGTCTGGCGGGGGCGGTTACCCTTGGTTTAACTGGACCTCAGACAGTGAAAACGTCATTTTTTACTCAGATGGCAAAAACTTTAATTACCATGTACCAACAGGGGAGCTAACCTCACGGCCGCAAATTCACCACAGCGGCGCTGCTTTCTTACTCCCGGGCGATAAAGAGTTTTTAGCGATAAAGCACGATGGCTTTTGGATACATAAGTTTAATGGTGAAGTAGTTCGCAAAGTTAATTTTGGTTTTCCGAGAGCGTGGGAAATGAAAAACCACCGTATTTCACCAGACGGCAAGTATTTAGCCTTTATGACCCACGCTAGACCAAAGGCGCATTTTCACTGGGTGAATATTGCTAATCCTGAAATAGAAAATTCGGAAGAAGGAACTGGCGGCGGGATAATTTTCTCTCCAGAGGAAGATTATCAATTAGAGTATAGAATAAAGCACTCGCAAGAACGTGATGAAAATGGGTTTTATCTTTCTGAGCGTGTCATCAGAACAAAAAATATACTAACAGGTGAGCAAACAGAGGCGTTAGTTAAAGAAAAAGGAATCTGGGGCATGAGAACTTTAGTCCCAGTAGCAATTACTAACTTAGCAGTTCAAGATGTGAGGCGTTAACAATGCATGAATTAAGCAAAGGATCTGCAAGCCCAGTAGTTTACTTATTAACAGGATACTTTGAACAGAATGAATCGATTATATCGATATGAAAGTAGGTTCAATGTAACTCAAATCACTTTGACTATTTTGTCGATAAAGTGAGTAATGGCACTTTTTAATTATTAAACATGGGATTACTTTATAAGCCCAGATAAAAATAATAAAACTTATCTAATCGGGGATCACTTTAAAGCCGATTTGATTATGGTGACAAGAAGCGTGTTTGGTATTTTTAATCTTGTTATTTGATGTTTATTGGTTTTTATTTTCTTTATGGTTGTGTTTCAAAGGTGTTTTGTGGAATTTTTATGCTTGCTTCCGTCGCTTTGTAATGTTAAAAATAGGCTTCACTGAACACACACACAAGAAAACAAGATGCATATTATTCGTTTAATTACACTAAAACTTAACCTCTTACTGCTATGGCAAGTAAGCGGGGATTAGTGTGTTTGCATCGAGTTGAACACTAAAAACCCCGCAATTGCGGGGTTTTTTTTATCTCGCGGCTGGGATTAATTGAAATTTGGGTAACATAGGAATGAGGGGCAGTTATGCAAGAGCAAGATAAAGTATGGATTTTTGATACCACCTTACGTGATGGCGAACAGGCGCTTAAAGCAAGCCTTACTGAAGATGATAAAATTCAATTAGCGCATACAATTAGCCGCTTGAATGTGGATGTGATGGAAGTGGGTTTTCCGGTTTCGAGCCCTGCTGATTTTCGCTCGGTGCAACGTATTGCAACCGAAGTAAAAGGCCCGATTATTTGTGGTTTAGCACGCTCAGTTGCTAAAGACATTGAAGCCTGTGGCGAAGCACTTCGCACAGCACAACAAAGCCGTATTCATACTTTTATTGCTACAAGCCCTTTGCACCTTGAACATAAATTGCGTATGAGCTTAGACGATGCAACAGCAATGGCTGTTAAATCAATTAAATTGGCACGTAACTATACTGATGATGTTGAGTTTTCGTGTGAAGATGCCGGTCGTACGCCGCATTGGGATTTATGTAAAATTGTTGAGCAGGCAATTAATGCCGGAGCTTCAACTATTAACTTGCCAGATACCGTTGGTTTTGTAACGCCAGACGAATACGCCGCGATGATCCGCCATTTAATGAATAACGTGCCAAATATTGATAAAGCGCGTTTAAGTGTGCATTGCCACAACGATTTAGGTTTAGCCGTAGCAAACTCGGTGGCTGCAGTGCAAGCCGGAGCACGTCAAATTGAGTGTACTATTAATGGCATTGGTGAGCGTGCTGGTAACTGCTCGCTTGAAGAAGTGGCGATGATCATGAAAATGCGCTACGACCACTTAAAAGTATATACCGATATTAAAAGTGAAGAAATTTATCGCGCCTCTCGTCAAGTGGCTAAAATTTGTAATATGCCAGTACAACCAAATAAAGCGATTGTTGGCGAAAACGCCTTTGCACACAGCTCAGGCATTCACCAAGACGGTGTATTAAAAGCGCAAAATACTTATGAGATTATGTCGCCAGAAAGCGTTGGTGTGCCAAGTAACCAATTAAATATGACTTCGCGTTCGGGTCGCCATGTTATTGAGCATCGCCTAGAAGAATTAGGCTATCAAAAATCTGATTACGATATGGATGGCTTATATAAAAGCTTTATCGAGTTGGCTGACCAAAAAGGCACCGTATACGATTACGACCTTGAGGCGATGATTTACTTTAATCAAATTAACGACAAAGACGAAAAATACCAATTAGAATTTGTTAACTCAGCCTCTAACTCGCAATCGGTAGCAAGCTCTACTATTGGAATGCGCATTGATGGCGAAGCTAAACAAGAAGCCGCGACAGGTAATGGCCCAGTTGAAGCTTCGTTTGCAGCTATTGAGCGCTTAACCGGTATGAGCGTTGAAATGATTGAATATAACTTAGAAGCGACAGGCCAAGGTGCAAGCTCATTAGGCCAAGTAAATATTATAGCTAAATACGATGGCCGACCTTACCACGGTGCGGGCATTGCAGCGGATGTGGTTGAAGCGTCGGTACGCGCCATGATCCGTGTTTATAACTTAATTTATCGTGCACAAAAAGTGTCTGATTTAAAACAACAAAGGAAAGCAGGATGAGTAAAACAAACTACAGCGTTGCGGTATTAGCTGGCGACGGTATTGGTCCAGAAGTAATGGCAGCAGCAGAGCAAGTACTTGATGCTGTGAGCAATAAGTTTGGTTTTACCCTAAACCGCGAGCATTATGCAATTGGCGGCGCAGCCATTGACGAATTTGGTAAAGCATTACCAGAGAGCACGCTTACTGCGTGTGAAAACTCAGACGCTATTTTATTTGGTTCGGTAGGCGGTCCTAAATGGGAAAACTTACCACCAAACGAGCAGCCTGAGCGCGCATCGTTATTGCCGCTTCGTAAGCACTTTGGTTTGTTTTGTAATTTACGCCCTGCACAGTTATTACCTGCATTAAGTGCAGCGTCGCCACTTCGCGCTGATATCAGCGAAAAAGGGTTTGATATTTTATGTGTGCGCGAACTAACTGGCGGCATTTACTTTGGTGAAAAAGGCCGCAGTGGTGAAGGCGCAGAAGAGTTTGCATTTGATACGCAAACATACTCACGAAAAGAAATTGAACGTATTGCACGCTTTGCTTTTGAAGCTGCAAAACTACGTAGTAACCATGTTACCTCTGTTGATAAAGCCAATGTATTAGCATCAAGCGTATTATGGCGCGAAGTAGTAACCGAAGTAAGCAAAGACTACCCAGAAGTAAGCTTAGATTACATTTACGTAGATAACGCCGCTATGCAGTTAGTTAAGCAGCCTAGCCAATTTGATGTATTACTTTGCGATAACTTATTTGGCGATATTTTGTCAGATGAGTGCGCCATGATCACAGGCTCAATGGGCTTATTACCATCGGCAAGCTTGAATCAATCGGGTTTTGGATTGTACGAGCCAGCAGGCGGTTCAGCACCAGATATTGCAGGTAAAGGCGTTGCAAACCCAATAGCACAAATTTTAAGTGCCGCATTAATGCTACGTTACTCGCTAGGGCAAGACGAAGCTGCACGCACCATTGAAAAAGCAGTAGCAGAAGCCGTAGAAGCAGGCGTTGGCACACCAGATATATATCCAAATGCAGGTTACAGCACAAGCGATGTGGCAGCAGCCATCGTTTCACGCATTTAATAACATATTAAAGTTGCAGCACCGTTATGCTGCAACTCAAACAGATTAGGGAATTAGCAAGTGGCCCAAACGTTATACGAAAAAATTTGGCAATCACATACCGTTGCCAGCATAAACGAGCAAACCGACTTACTTTATATTGACCGCCATTTAGTGCATGAAGTTACTTCTCCGCAGGCTTTTGCTGGTCTACGTGAAAAAAACCGTACTGTACGTTGCCCAGAAAAAACCTTTGCAACGATGGATCACAACGTATCGACTAAGAGCCGATCACTTGATGCGGCAAGCGAAGTATCTAAAAACCAATTAATGGCGCTTGATAAAAACTGTAAAGAGTTTGGTATTGTGCTTTACGATTTAAACTCAATTAATCAAGGTATTGTGCACGTAATGGGCCCAGAGCAAGGTATTACTTTGCCTGGCACAACCATTGTATGTGGCGATAGCCATACCTCTACGCATGGTGCGTTTGGCGCATTAGCGCATGGTATTGGTACGTCTGAGGTTGAGCACGTATTAGCAACGCAAACGCTACAGCAAAAAAAGGCGAAATCGTTAAAAATTCAAATTAACGGTGTATTGCGTCCAACGGTTACGGCTAAAGATTTAATTATGGCGGTAATTGGCAAGTTAGGTACCGCTGGTGGCACAGGTTATGTAGCAGAGTTTTGTGGTGAAGGCATTGAAGCGCTTTCAATGGAAGCCCGTATGACGCTATGTAATATGAGCATAGAAATGGGTGCAAAAGCGGGTTTAATTGCATCTGACCAAATTACTTATGATTACTTAAAAGGTCGTCCGTTTGCACCAAAAGGCGCAGATTTTGATGCAGCCGTTGAATATTGGGAAACATTAAAAACGGATGAAGGCGCACACTTTGATTTAGTTGTTGAGCTAAATGCCGACGACATTCAGCCGCAAATTACCTGGGGCACAAGCCCAGAGCAAGTAATTGGTGTTGATGAGTGCATACCCGATCCAGACCAAGAACCAGATTTAATTAAAGCCGATGCTATTCGCAGCGCGCTTAAGTACATGGATTTAAAAGCGGGTGATAAATTATCAAGCGCGAAAGTAGACACGGTATTTATTGGCTCATGTACAAATAGCCGCATTGAAGATTTACGCGCAGCTGCAAAAATTGTTGAAGGCAAACATGTGGTAGCCGGCATTGAAGCGTTAATTGTACCGGGCTCTGGCTTAGTTAAAAAACAAGCCGAAGACGAAGGCTTAGCTGATATTTTTAAAGCCGCTGGCTTTGAATGGCGCGAACCGGGTTGTTCTATGTGTTTAGCGATGAACGATGACCGCCTAGGAGCAGGCAAGCGTTGTGCATCTACTTCTAACCGTAACTTTGAGGGCCGCCAAGGTCGTGGCGGGCGTACCCATTTAGTTAGCCCTGCAATGGCGGCAGCCGCTGCAATACATGGTCACTTTGTTGATATTAGAGGAGAAGCCTAATGAGCGTATTTTTTAGTGGCTTAATGGCCCCACTTGATAAAAACAATGTAGATACTGACCAAATTATCCCTAAGCAGTTTTTAACATCAACTAGCCGCGAAGGCTTTGATGCGGCATTGTTTTATGATTGGCGTTACCGAGATAACGACGAGCCAAACCCTGACTTTATTTTAAACCGCCCATGCTACCAAGGCGCGCAAATATTATTAACGCGCGACAACTTTGGTTGTGGCTCATCTCGTGAGCATGCTCCTTGGGCGCTGAAGCAATATGGTTTTGAAGTTATTTTGGCTGAAAGCTTTGCAGATATTTTCTTTAATAACTGTGGTAACAACCAAATGTTAGCCATAGCGTTACCTGCCGATACGCTTGAGCAATTGTTTGTACTTAGCGAGCAGCACGACGATATTAACATTGAAATCGATCTTGAAAATCAAACACTAACAAGCAGTAAGTTTGCACCAATTAGTTTTGATATTAGTAAAGAGGTAAAAGAGCGCTTATTAAGTGGCTTAGATTTTATTGGTGTAACCGAAACGCTAAACCCACAAATTGATGCGTTTGAAAAACAACTAGCGACTGAGCGTTCTTGGCAGTAATTGCTTAACCGTGTGTATTAAAAATCACGTATTAAAAAGCACGGCAATTGCCGTGCTTTTTTGTGGGTAAATATGAGATGTGGTAGCTAAAGGTTAATGCCTAAAGTCAGCCATTAACGCCGGTATACCAGGTAACATACCTACAATTGCCATTACAGTGGTAAGTAACACAAACATAATAAGTGGAATCACCCAGCGGCTCATTTTAGTTAACTCAGCGCTGCGCTCTTTACAGCCAATCAGCCCTAAGTTATCAAGTAACATAGTAAGCGACCAACCAAAAGCAGGATTAACCAAGGTCGAAGCAAACACCACAATAGCGGCTGATTGCGTCGTTTTACCTTCGCGCGTCATTTCCATGCCAGCTTCAAGTAGCGGGATAAATACCCCAACAATAAGCGCTACACACAATACAGGCTGCCAAATTGCTAAATCCATAGGGTAACCCCATAAACCAGCAATAATACAAAATAATGCCGTTAAAATAGCGCCAGCAGGGATAGGGCGTTTAGCAATAGCGGCAGGCACAATATAAGTACCCCAAGAGGAGGCAAAGTTAGCACCACCGGCAAGTGAGCCAAATATTTGTCTAACCGATGCACTTAGCATGGTGTCGTCGATATTCATTTGTACTTTTTCGGTGCGTTGCGGATAGCTTATTTTTTGAAATACTTGATGGCCTAAAAAATCAGGAGACCACATAGCAACGGCGAGCACTGCAAATGGGAGTACAACAACAAAGCTTTCAAGTGTTGGTAAACCTAGCATCCAACCCGTGTTTTCGCCCCACCAGTATGCAGGGTTCATATTTGGTAAACCCGGTGCAGTATGAAACTCAAACGGTGCACCTAAGGCAAAGGCAACCACGCCACCAATAAGGCAGCTTAACGGCACGGCTAACCAACGTTTTTTAAAGTGCTCTAACAGTGCATATAGTAAAATGGTGGCTAAAATAACAATAAACGCAATGTGTGCCATATCAATGGCTTCAGCCCAAGCAAACAGCTTTTTAACTTGCGAAATAGTACCAATAAAGCCTAAATAAATAAGTAGCCCGCCACATACACCTTTACTGGTTAGGCGCGCGAGCATACTTCCTCCCTTGGTTATGGCTAAAATAAAACCAAAGGCACCAATGAGTAAGCCAAACGCCATAGGGTGACCGCCAGCAGCAACAACAATAGGAATTAACGGAATAAGCGGGCCGTGAGTACCGGCTAAGTTGGCTGTTGGTAAAATAAAGCCCGAAAACAAGATGATAAAAATAGAAACAATGAGTAATTCGTAACGTACGTTTTCTAAAACAAATGCATCGCTTAAACCAAGAGGCGCTGCAAATGTTGCTGCAATAGCACCCACCATAACGACTTTGCCAATTGTGCCTGCCATTGCTGGAATGGTGTCTTCAAATTCAAATCTGTAATCTCTAAACGGTAAATTAGGACGCCAGCGCTTAGGCTGCATAATTTGTAATTCATGTTCGAGATACTCGTCGCGAGTATTAAACTCTGAACTCGGCTTGTGAAGTTGCTCGTAGCTTTGAGCATCCTTGTGCGTGTTTGATGGTGCATCACCGGGTGGTGTAGTTTGCATGCGTTCTCCTGCAACATTGTTGCTTAATCAAATAAATACGGCTTTTGTTAAAGCAAATGAATATTGAACATGCAGGGTAGATCAGCTCTTAGGCTGGGATGTATAGGCAAAAGGTCGTGCATGGTTGTTTTTAATACAGTTAATCTGACAATCAGCTTTACGTTAAAAATTATAAAACCACACAAAATTATTTAAAATTACTATAAATCAATGGCTTGTTTTTTATTTTAAAGAGTTTGATTACTGTTTATAACGGGGAATAGTGTTAATGGCAGGTTATTATCCTTTAGTCTTAGTGACTGTAAAAGCCGCTTTGTTTGAAAAGCTTATTGGTAGCAGCCGTTAATTTCGTTTTATTTGTGGTGAAATAATACTTCTGTTACTTTCGGATTGTTAATAACAACAATAAAGAATAGAGATGCAACTCAACTCCCCTAAATCAATTGGTATTTTACTTGGTACGCTTTACGGCATATTTATGCGGCTGTTTGTAGAGCTAGTCAATGTTTATAATTTAGGTAGCTTAGTCTCTATATCATTTATGTTTTTAGTGCCTGTTGCTATTGGCTATATTCGTATTCACTTTGAGTACAACGAATCAAAAACATTAACTAAAAGGCAAATGATCACGATTGCTTGGCAGCCTATTTTTGTTTTTTTATTTGTAAGTGTAATTACTTTGCTTGAAGGGAGCATTTGTGTGGCAATGGCTTTGCCTGCTTTTATGTTTTTTGCCAGCATTGGTGGGTTACTTGCGGGCTTTGTTAGAAAACGTAAAATAAAAAAAGCGAATAGTTCTTTATTATCAATCGCGTTGTTACCTATATTGCTCTCACCTATTGAAGTTAACTTTTTACATTTATCAAAAACATACGAAGTAACAAATTCAATAGCTATTAACGCGCCCATCAATGTTGTGTGGCAGCAGTTAGCTAATGTGAGTGACATAAAGCCACAGGAAGTGCCTTTTTCACTCACTCAATTAATTGGTGTACCAAAGCCATTAAAGGCAAGTATGAATGCTAGCGGTATAGGCGCTGTTCGCACAAGTACTTGGCAAAAAGGCGTTGTGTTTAAAGAAGTAATAACCGACTGGCAACCAAATAAACTGATGCATTATAGATTTGATATAGACCCAGATGCTATCCCCGATGACGCACTCGATAAACACGTAAAACTAGGCGGTGAATACTTTTCACCTCTTTACGGTGGATATGAGTTAAGTGAAGATAAAAGCGGCAATACGATTTTAACGTTAAAAACGACCGTGCAAGATAATACAAATTTTGGTATTTATTCGCGAATATGGGGTGAGGTGATATTTCAAGATTTTCATTACACACTTTTAACGTTGATGAAAAACAGAGCTGAAAAATCACTTATCGTAACTGTTTCTTATAATTAGCTTAAGCCATCATATTTCTAAAAAATATTACACACTAAAAGGTAAAGCCTTTGCATTTGCAAAGGCTTTTTTTTAACTGCTAACTTTTACCAAATCATTTCTACAAATTCAGGGTGGTCGATATATGGGTTACGATTACCTTGAAATTCAAACGCTGCTTGGTTACGGTCAAGTTCCATTTGGCTTACAGGATCGCTGTTATGCCAATTAAGTAGCATGGCTACAACCCAGCTTTCAAACACTTGGTTGCTTGAACCATTAAGCACAGCATTACTTGAGGTCGTTTTGGTTTGCCAAGTGCCTATTACATTTTCGTAGCGCGTTGCCATGTAAAAATAAGCACGTGCAAAGTCACCTTTAAATTCGTCAATTGGCTCAAATACAGTACCTGAGTAATTTAATGAACTTGCGGCAGAACCTAATTTACTTCCGTTAGTTGATGTAAATGAAGCGCTTGCTACTTCACCAAATGGGAAGTTACTACGTTTTGAGTTTACATAACCGTCGGTTGCGTAAATATGATGCACATCTGAGTTCATTGGTTCAATAGTGCCGCCAAACCAACTTTTAGGGAATGAATGCTCTCGGTTGTAACAGCCGCCTTCTCCACTATAGTTACCACATTGATCGCTCACCGCAGCATAATTGTAGCTGTCAGAGCCGTTTGGTTTTTCGCTATACATATCTAAAATGCTGTTATCGTTTTCAAAGTATGTATCACGTGCTGATGAGTCGTAAAAATTCCAAATAGCCGAGTAACCCTGTGCATTATGATCTTTAATAATATTATAAAGCTCAGTTTTTAGTGAATAGCCCGATAGCCCTTGAGCTGTAACATAGTAGCCAGTGGGTGTTGGGTTGGTCCCGCCGCCATCACCAGAGCCACTGCCTAAAGTAAATGCCGTGCTGTCTGTATTATTAAAACTTGCACCGCTAGCAAGTGTGGTAGAGCCTTGCTTAAGCGCATAACTGCCATTACCTGTTGAACAACACATGCCATCGCCGTAGCTGTCGCTAATAACAAGAGTGTATGTACCATCAGTTAGGCATATTTGCTCATCATATTGTGTGTTTGATGCGTAACCACTGCCGTTAGCAACAGCACTACCTTGATTGTTATTAACGGCCCAGCTAGTTTCGCTACCGTAATTATCGGTATTAAGCGTTAAGGTAAGGCTATTGTCGGTACAGCTTGTTGATGCGCTGCCATCAGCGTTTGGTAAAAAGTTATCTACGTATACGGTTTCGCTGCCATCAAATCCACTTACATCGTAAAACCTTAGGCCAACACTAATTGTTTTATTACTGCTTGCTGTATAGCTATGGCTAACTGTTTGCCATTGGTTAGTTTGTGCTTGATTTGAATAGCCTTGATAACCATCTACATACAAGCGAGCTTTAATTTTACCTTCGGTGTGGTAAACATCAGCCGAAAAGTTATAGGTTTTACCTGCTTCTACAGCAACCTGTTGTAGTAAATCAGTGTTACTTTGCGATCCTGTAGTTACATTTACAGCAGCAGAGCTATTACCGCTTTTAACTGTACTGGTTGAGCGCGTTAAGCTGATTCCGCTATCAATAGTGCTCCAAGAACTAGGTGTATTGCCAGTCCATTGTTCAAAGTCGCCATTAGCTACATTGGCCATTACAGGTAATGAGCCAAGTAACAATGCGGTACTAAGTAGTTTATTTTTATATTTCCCGTGTAACATAGTTGTTCCTATTTTTATTTTGAATGAGGAATATACCCTACATTAGTTAGGTTACAAAATTGTTAATTTAAAGTGCTGTAAAAGGCAATAATCGTCCTTTAATCTGTTTTTGAAGGTGTTTTTATAAATTAATAACTAAATGGAATATCAAAGCAGATTCTATTCTTTTTTTATCTATGCAGAGCCCGTTATCCTACATACTTAGAAAACCTCAACAGATACGCTCTGGATGAGGTAAAACTCATTTTTAACAATACACAAAGTGTGTTGTGTTTAATTTTCAGGGTTATGGGGAATCGATTCATGTTGTTAGGTCAACTAAATGCTGCGGCAAGCCCGCTATCGCAAGATCAAGTACAAAAGCTGCAAGGTTTAGTGGCTGAACTTAATCCAATTCAACAAGCGTGGGTAAGTGGTTACTTAGCTGCAAATGCTAATTCGGCTGCGTTAGGTGCTCCTACGGTAGGCGTACCGGCTGCGGGTGATGCAGCAGCGCTAACTATTTTATATGGTTCGCAAACAGGTAACGCAAAAGGTGTAGCTACCAAAATGAAAGAGCAGGCTGAGTCGCGAGGCTTAGCAGTTAAGCTTGTTAGCATGTCAGATTACAAACCAACAGCCCTGAAAAAAGAAAAGTTTTTAACAATCGTTGTATCTACTTACGGCGAAGGTGAGCCACCAGAAGACGCAGAAACACTCCACGAATTTTTAGCCACTAAAAAAGCGCCAAAACTAGACGATGTAAAAATAGCGGTTATTGGCTTAGGTGATTCTAGCTATGAGTTTTTCTGCCAAACAGCAAAAGATTTTGAAGAGCGTTTAAATAAACTCGGTGCGCAAACCATATATCAACGTGCTGATTTAGATGTAGATTACGAAGATGAAGCTGCAACATGGATTGCCGGGGCAGTTGATGCATTCGAACCTGATTTAAAAGCGCAGCAAGAAGCCGCTGGTGGTCAAGTTGTATCAATGCCATTTGGCGCTCCAACCTCTGCAGCAAGCCAATATACAAAACAAAATCCATTTGAAGCAGAGCTATTAACTGTTCAAAAAATTACCGGTCGCGACTCGACTAAAGATGTACGCCACGTTGAAATTTCGCTTGAAGGTTCAGACATTACTTACACACCAGGCGATTCATTAGGTGTGTACTTTTTAAATGATGATGTATTAGTTGATGAAGTACTTACACTTACTCAAATAGATGCAACAAGCATTGTAAAAGTAGGTGATGAAGAGCTAAGCGTACGCGGCGCACTTATTGAAAAACTAGAGCTGACTCAGTCATACCCTGGTTTTGTAGAAAAATACGCAATAGCAACTGGTACGCCTGAATTATTAAAGCTTGTAGAAGATAAAGCCGCAATGCGTGCGTATATTGAACCTCGCCAAATATTTGATGTAATTCGCCAAAACCCTGCAAAAATTGATGCACAAACATTAGTAGACTGCCTACGTAAACTACAAGCTCGTTTGTACTCAATTGCATCTAGCCAAGCTGAGGTTGAAGACGAAGTGCATTTAACACTAGGTCTAGTGCAGTTTGATGCATTTGATAGCGAGCATTTAGGTGGCTGTACAGGTTACTTAACTCGTCGTGCAGAAGAAGGTTGTAAAGTTAAAGTATTTAGCGAACACAACGACAATTTCCGCCTACCCACTAACGATGATACACCTGTGATTATGGTTGGCCCTGGTACTGGTATTGCGCCGTTCCGTGCATTTTTACAAGAACGTGATTCGCGTGAAGCGCAAGGCAAAAACTGGTTGTTTTTTGGTAACCCACATTTCACTCAAGACTTTTTATACCAAGTAGAAATACAGGGTTATTTAAAATCGGGTTTACTTAACAAAGTAGATGTTGCATTTAGCCGTGACCAAGCAGAAAAAGTATATGTGCAAGATAAGTTACGCAGTAACAGTAAAGACGTGTTTGAATGGTTAGAAGCCGGTGCTCACTTTTATATTTGTGGCGATGCAAATCGCATGGCAAAAGATGTACACAACGCCTTGCTTGATATTGTTAAAGAAAACACAGGCAAGAGCAATGAAGACGCAGAGCAATATTTAAAAGATTTGCGTAGCGCAAACCGCTATCAGAAAGACGTGTATTAATCACGTTTCTTATTTTATTTAACAGCTAGCAGCCGTCACTGTAACAAATTTAGGATTTAAAATGAGCGAACAAGATAAAAACGTAAAACTTTCTGATAACGAACGTTTGAAAAGAGAAAGTAACTTTTTACGTGGCACCATAGAAAAAGATTTAACAGACGAAATTACTGGTGGCTTTACAGCCGATAACTTTCAGTTAATACGTTTTCACGGTATGTACCAACAAGATGACCGCGATATACGTGGTGAGCGCGCTAAGCAAAAGCTAGAGCCGCTACATAATGTAATGTTACGTGCACGTATGCCTGGCGGTATTATTAAGCCAGAGCAGTGGTTAGCAATCGACAAGTTTGCAGATGACAAAACAAGCTACGGCAGTATTCGTTTAACAACGCGTCAAACGTTTCAGTTTCATGGAGTGTTAAAGCCTAATATTAAAGGCATGCACCAAATGCTTGATAGCGTAGGTATAGATTCTATTGCTACAGCGGGTGACGTTAACCGTAACGTGCTTTGTACTACTAACCCAGTTGAGTCTGAGTTACACCAAGAAGCTTACGACTGGGCTGCAAAAATTTCTGAACATTTATTACCAAAAACGAAAGCGTATGCCGAAATTTGGTTAAATGGCGAAAAAGCAGAAACCACAGAAGAGCCAATTTTAGGATCTAATTACTTACCGCGTAAGTTTAAAACCACGGTGACTATTCCACCTAACAACGAAGTTGATGTACACGCTAACGATTTAAACTTTGTGGCAATTGCTGATAACGGCAAACTTGTTGGTTTTAACGTATTAGTGGGCGGTGGCCTTGCGATGACGCACGGCGATACAGCAACGTATCCGCGTAAGGCTGATGACTTTGGCTTTATTACGCTAGAAGATACCTTAAAAATTGCAGAGCATGTTGTATCTGTGCAGCGCGATTGGGGTAATCGTTCAAACCGTAAAAATGCAAAAACTAAATACACATTAGACCGTGTAGGTGTTGATGTATTTAAAGCAGAAGTTGAAAAGCGCTCAGGCGTTACGTTTGCACCAAGCCGTCCGTTTGAGTTTACTCACCGTGGCGATCGTATTGGTTGGGTTGAAGGCATTGATGGTAAGCACCACTTAACGCTATTTATTCAAAGTGGTCGTATTTTAGACTATCCAGGCAAGCCGCTTAAAACAGGTTGTCGTAAAATTGCAGAAGTTCACCAAGGTGACATGCGTATGACGGCAAACCAAAACTTAATTATTGCTGGCGTACCTGCAGATCAAAAAGCCGTGATTGAAGAAATTGCTCGTAGCCATGGCCTGATTGATGACACAGATTCGCAGCAGCGTAAAAATTCTATGGCGTGTGTTTCACTGCCAACGTGCCCACTTGCAATGGCCGAAGCAGAGCGTTACTTACCAAGCCTAGTAGAAAAAACTGAAGCATTACTTGCTAAGCACGGTATACCCGATGACAGCATTATTATGCGCGTTGTAGGTTGCCCGAACGGCTGTGGCCGCGCAATGCTTGCAGAAGCAGGTTTAGTAGGTAAAGGCCCAGGTAAGTACAACGTTTACTTAGGTGGTAATTTAGAAGGCACACGTATTCCTAAATTGTACCTTGAGAACGTAGGCGAAGACGTTTACCTAGAAGCATTCGATAAGCTCATTGGCCAATGGGCAAGCGAGCGCAATGACGGTGAGTGTTTTGGTGACTTTGTTATACGCAAAGGCATTGTTGCTGAAGTAAAAGTATCAGTAACCGATTTTCACGCTTAATTAAATACCAGCGCTTTGGCGCTGGTGAGGTTTGGAATTTACCATGAGTGAATTTAAAAACATTTTACAGCTAGATAAACAAAGCCAAACGGCTATGTTAGCTGATGCTAATGGTTTACTAGCGAATATGAGCGCAGAACAGCGTGTTGCATGGGCGCTTGATAACTTGCCTAATACGGCTTTTTTATCATCTAGCTTTGGTATTCAAGCGGCAGTAATGCTGCATTTAATGACCTCACAACGTCCAGATATTCCCGTTGTATTAACCGATACAGGCTATTTGTTTCCTGAAACGTATCAGTTTATTGAGCAAATGAGTGAGCGTTTATCACTTAACTTAAAGGTGTATAGAGCGCCGCTTAGCCCAGCATGGCAAGAGGCTAAATTTGGCAAACTATGGGAGAAAGGCGAAGACGGCATTAAGCAATATAATCAGCTTAATAAAGTAGAGCCGATGACCCGTGCGTTAAAAGAAATAGAAGCGGGCACGTGGTTTAGTGGTTTGCGTCGCGATCAATCATCTACACGTGCTGATAAACAGTTTGTAGAAATTAGCCGTGGTACCGTTAAAGTGTACCCGATTATTGAATGGTCTAACCGCGACGTGTATCAGTATCTTACTAAGCACGATTTACCTTACCACCCATTATGGGAGCAAGGTTATGTGTCTATGGGAGACGTACATACAACACGTAAGTTAGAACCAGGAATGACAGAGGAAGAAACTCGCTTTTTTGGTTTAAACCGAGAATGCGGACTACACATGGATGGTGACGGTATTTAACGCGACTACGGTGTAGTTAAATTGCAAATAAAAACGCAGCTTCGGCTGCGTTTTTATTTTCTTTTATTAGGGTACAAAAAATTGCCTAATTAAGTATTTTTTATTAGACTCAAGGCAATAAAGGATTAATTAAAGCAGGAACGCTATGAAATACTTTACCTACTTAGCTATATCAATCATGGCTATTGCAGTCATCTCTTTGTTTTATTTAAAAAAGCCCGATGGTCAAACATGGCTTTCTGCATCATCAATTAGCAGTGAATCTCAGCAAATTAAAGAAAAAATGGTTGCGCTATCTAGCAATACTTTGGACCAAGCAGTGCAGGGCGTTAAGCAAGCTGGCGATAAAATTGCGAGCAGTATTTCTGATGAACCAATGCCTGAAAGTACTACCTCAAGCAGCAAAATTTTTAAGTGGCAAGATGAAACAGGCCAATGGCACTTTTCTGATACACCTAACCCGCATGCAAAAAGTATTGAAGTAAAACTCGATCCTAAAGATATTACTGTTATTGCTGCAGAAGACACGTCTATTTTAAATACCTCTCCAAGTACAAATACAATGTCGGCTGCACCAGAGGGGATCAGTATTTTGAACCCAGACTCGGTTAAAAAGTTATTTAATGATGCCGAAAATGTAAAAGACAAACTAGAAAAACGTAATAAAGAAATTAATAATTTAAGTGCACTCTAATTATTTAGAGTGAGTGCTTTTATGGTTTTTTAAATAACGTTTTTCGGCTTCCATCAATAATACGGTTAAATATATTTTAGTGGGAAGCGACAGCAGTACACCTACAGCAATGCATGCCGCGGCTATAATTATTCCTTTAATACCATGATTAACAGTGAAGTAACTCGACACAATTAAAGTGTGGCCAGTCACGATAAGGCACAACCCAAGCACTATTGATGTTTTTAGCAGCCTAATTATCATTGTTTGCGACATAGTTACCCCACTAATAGTCGCTATAGTGTAGGCACGCTTTAAATGCTTAGCATTGATTTAAGACAACAAACAGCACACATAAAAAAGCCCAGTTTATTACTAAACTGGGCTTTTAAATGTATTAACTACTGTCTTTGTTAGTCGAGCATATTACGCAGTACATATTGTAAAATACCGCCGTGTTTGTAGTAATCCCACTCTTTAGGCGTATCAATACGTACATCAGCACTCAAGGTTACTTTTTTACCTTCGGCATTTGTAGCAATAACGGTTACTTCATCGGTTTTATCGTACAGGCCATCAATATCAAATTGTTCTTGCCCTGTTAACCCATGTGACTCGTAGCTTTCACCTTCTTTAAATTGCAGCGGTAATACACCCATACCAATTAAGTTAGAGCGATGAATACGTTCATAGCTTTGTGCTACAACGGCTTTAACGCCTAATAAAAGTGAGCCTTTAGCAGCCCAGTCACGAGATGAACCCGTACCGTATTCCTTACCCGCTAAAATAATGAGTGGCGTATTATTTTTTTGATACTCCATTGCTGCATCATAAATACTCTCTAGCGTATCGCCAGGCTGAGTACGTGTTACGCCGCCTTCAGTACCTGGTGCTAGTAAGTTTTTAAGACGAACATTAGCAAACGTACCACGCATCATTACTTCGTGATTACCACGGCGTGAACCGTACGAGTTAAACTGCGCTTTATCTACGCCATTTTCTTGCAAGTATAAACCTGCTGGTGCATCTGCTTTAATAGCACCTGCTGGAGAAATATGGTCAGTGGTTACTGAATCCCCAAGTTTAGCTAAACAACGTGCGCCTTCGATAGTAGGAATGCCCGGTGGTTCTACTTTCATACCATCAAAAAAGGGTGCTTTTTTAATGTAGGTAGATGCATCATCCCAATCGTAAAGTTTGCCATCTGGTATTTTAATTTGCTGCCAACGGCTATCGCCTTCGTAAACGTTAGCGTAGCTTTTTTCGAACATTTCTTTAGTTACTGTTTCTTTAACTAGGTCACTTACTTCTTTAACGCTTGGCCAAATGTTTTTAAGGTAAATATCGTTACCGTTAGCATCTTGAGCAAGGGGTTCGTTGTATACGTCAATATCGGTTCTACCTGCAATGGCATAAGCTACAACAAGCGGAGGAGAGGCTAAAAAGTTCATTTTAACATCTTGGTGAATACGCCCTTCAAAGTTACGGTTACCCGATAAAATAGAGCTAACCACTAATTTATGCTTTTGAATCGCGTCTGATATTTCAGTTGCAAGCGGCCCTGAGTTGCCAATACAGGTAGTACAGCCATAGCCTACTAAGTTAAAGCCTAAACTTTCTAGGTCATCCATCAGGCCTGCTTTTTCTAGGTAGTCGGTAACTACTTTAGAGCCTGGTGCAAGTGATGTTTTAACCCAAGGTTTTACATTAATGCCTAACTGTTTTGCTTTTTTTGCAACCAAGCCAGCAGCTAAAATTACACTCGGATTAGAAGTATTGGTACAGCTAGTAATTGCGGCAATAACACAAGCGCCATCGTTTAGCTCAAACTCTTGGCCTTTAAATTTAACTTTAGCGGCGCCCATAAACTGCGCTTCGTTAACTGGTTCGTCTGGGTTTGTTGTTGGCCCTTCGCCTTCTATACGAGCTTGTTCTTCGTCGCTATTATCACGACGAGCCATACGTTCATCTTGAAAGTTTTTTAAATGCTGGCTAATCACTTCACTAGCCTTGTCTAGGGAAATTCTATCTTGTGGTCGTTTAGGGCCTGCAAGGCTTGGTACAACATCACCTAGTTTAAGCTCGAGTGTATCGGTATAGCTAGCTTCGTCACCATCGTTACGCCATAAGCCTTGATGTTTAGCGTAATCCTCAATTACCTTTAGGTGACTTTCATCGCGGTTTGTTAAGCGAAGATAGTTAATGGTCTCATCATCAATTGGGAAAATACCACACGTAGCGCCGTATTCTGGTGCCATATTCGCTATGGTTGCTCTATCGGCAAGTGGTAAGTCGGCAAGGCCATCACCATAAAACTCTACAAATTTACCCACTACACCATGGTTACGCAGTATTTCGGTTACCGTTAACACTAAATCTGTAGCGGTAGTACCTTCAGGTAAGCGGCCGCTTAGCTTCATACCGACTACTTGTGGAATGAGTAAGCTAATTGGCTGACCAAGCATGGCTGCTTCAGCTTCAATACCGCCTACACCCCAACCAAGCACACCTAAGCCATTAATCATGGTGGTGTGAGAGTCAGTCCCTACAAGCGTATCTGGGTAAGCGAATTTTTTGCCGTCGCGCTCTTCATTAAAAACAACGCGCGCTAAGTATTCTAGGTTTACTTGGTGGACAATACCGGTTGCTGGTGGCACTACTTTTAAATTATCAAAAGCGGTTTGTCCCCAACGTAAAAATTCATAACGTTCTTTATTTCGGTCGTATTCAAGTTTTGCATTTAAATCAAATGCACCATCATTTCCGTAGCCATCTACTTGTACCGAATGGTCAATAACAAGTTCAGCAGGTGATAACGGGTTTATTTTTGCAGGATCACCACCTAGTTTTTCCATTGCGTCACGCATCGCGGCTAAATCTACAATAGCGGGTACACCGGTAAAATCTTGCATAACAACACGGGCGGGAGTAAAGGCAACTTCAGATGCAGGCTTTGCTTGAGGATCCCAATTAAGAAGGGCTTGAATGTCTTGTTCTTTTATATTTGCGCCATCTTCGTTACGAAGCAGGTTTTCAAGTAATACTTTTAAGGAAAAGGGCAGTCGTTTCGCTTTGTCGCCAAGTCCTTTTAGAGAATGAATATGATATTGCTCACCATTTATTGTGAGTTGATGTTGGGTATCGAAACTATTATTCATTATTTGCCCCTTTATGAATTAGAAAAATATTTTGAAGAGTGACCTCTGTAGTGTTCGAGTTGCAAAGTACATACCAGTGTAAAAAATCGTGTTTAGAGAATGAATTTTGTACAGTTACTATAGTAGAGATGATGCTGAAAAGTTTAATTTCAAGAGATGATTTGAAAGAGGTAGGGTCAAAAGTTATTTCGACCCTTATTAATTACTGTAACCAACCGTGTTGCTTACCTTTAATACTCAAACAAAGTAAAGCGATGGCAATAACGATTACAAAAATAGGCATAAATACAGCACTTGCGCCAAGTAGCTCAATACTGTTTATGACCACAAAATTATAATATTGCTGAATTAAAATAGCGCCGAGCGATAGCGCAAAAGTAGGTGTTGCCAGCGCGTTTTTAGCAAGTAAAAACAGACAACCAAAAGTGCTTCCAAATACAGCTATAGCAAATGCAATAGTTGACCAAATAGGAACGTTAGAGTAGGCAGCTTGTTGATCTAGTGGAAGTTTACTTATCATTTCGGGTGTCATCATCATGTGCATAGCAAATGCAATAACGCCAAGTAAGTTCCATACGAGTGCCGCCCATACCACGGACTTAAACCAATTTTCAGGTGTTTTGACAGACATTTTATAACCTTGTTTTTATTATTATTAACTAGGTTATTAAAGAGTAAAAAGGCCAACTATACAAGTTGACCTTTTTATATAAAAAGAGGGCTTTTAAATGCTTAACCAAATGAAATAGGACGACGACCTGTTTTATCATCTACTTTTGGTTTTTTAGTTCGCTTACGCTTACTTTTAGCTGGCTGATTTGTTGGTTGTGGTGCAGCTTGCTTTGACTCTGCTTGAGTTTGTACCGCAGGTTTTTCTGCAGGGTTTGCGTCTTCACTTAGCGCAAGTTTAAAAAATTCGCCATCAAATTCTAATACATCGCCACTGTATAATTTTTTCCGCTTTATTGTACAAATTTCATGGTTAACACCCACATAGCCTTCGGTAATTAGGTTTTTAGCTTGGCCGCCACCTTCAACTAAGTTTAGTACTTTTAATAATTTACAGAGCTCAATCGGCTCTTCTTCTAATTCTATTTCTATATATTCTTCGTTCATATTTGCTCTCGGTGGGGTAACGCACAAGCTGTAGTATAAAGGCTTGCAGCTACTTTTGCACCAAAGCAAGTGACTTTCGCTAATTGTAATACTTAAATAGCTATGAAATTTTTTATGTATTTTATCTGTCTTTAAAAAAACTGAAGCAATTGAAGAGTAACCTTTGCAGCAGTTAATTTTACGTATGGCCTGCTAATTGCTAAAACTTTGGCGGATTAAATAGTTTTCATTAAATGGAGTAGGAAATGGGCGTAAGATTGGCAATGAAAAAAGAGCTAATGGGATTAGACAATTCAGGTATGTTAACTGCTGACGATGTTAGAGAGCACCTTGCTAATTCTGTAAAAAAGCAAGCTGATCAAGATGAGCGCGGTTTTTCTGTAATTTCAAAGTTCAATGATACCCATAGCCGTTTAGTTAGTGGTGATGCCACGAGAAAAACAAAACTCGAGTTTGAACGTCATCGTTTATTTAAAGAAGTTTTATATACTCGCAAAAGTGTTGATGCTTGGTTAGATAGCCAAACAAATTAAATTGCGATAAATAGTTACCTTTAATAGACTACAATTGTAATCAAAAAGGGGTAACTATGAAAAATGGAATTTTAATATGTGTGTTGGCATTACTATTAGCTGCGTGCCAACAACCTACCGTGTATGTATTTAGTGAAAACTTGCAAGATGAACAGCGCAACCAGCTCGATGCTGCGCTAAAAACACAATCGCTCCCTTATGAATATGTAGAGCTGGCAATCCCACCTGATTTTGGTGAGGCTACATTACTCTTATCAAGTGACAAAATTTACCCAAAAGAGACTGAGCAGTTAGCTACTATTATGCAGGGGCTAGGTTACGAGCCACAAGTTAACTATACAACGCGTTCAAATCATTTTTATGGTGATGGCAATATAGGCTTTTATCTAAAAAATGCAGTGGCGGGTACAACCTTTGTTATGCCTAAAAAGTTACGAACAACTCAATGCAGCGAAGACAAGTACAATGATTTACTCGTCACATTTACAGATAAATATGCTGACTTTAGCTTACCCAGTGGCGCTGTTGTAAGGTTAGGTTGGGAGTTTTTATACGGTTACGTTGTCATTTATTATAAAACCTATTCGCAAACATATCGCCACTCGCAACCACTTATAAATACGCCCTTTGGCGATAAACCATCAGATACTTACACGTTTACAGCCCATGTTAGTAACCCCAGTTGGCTTGATTGCTCATTGCAAATTGTTTATATGGACTGAACTAACCGTGAGTTTCTATATGCTCGCTTAGTTTGGCAATGCGCAGACTCATACCTTCTATAATTCGGTCTTTAATTTTTTCGCGGATAACATTAGGTAAACGAGTGAGTGCTTCAGGGGTAATAGCGAGGACTATACTGTCGGTTTTAGCGCGAGCGCTAGTACTACGCTCTCGGTTATTTATAAAGGCACCTTCACCTATAAATTCACCGGGCTCTATAGTGCCAAGTTCTAGCAAATGATTATGTTTAAATACTAATAACGCGCCGCTAAGTACAATGTACAAACGTTTGTCGTTATCGTATTGCTTAAATAAAAATTGATGCTGGCTTACTAAATACAACAGGCCGAACGACTCTAATAAGACTTGGCGCTCGCTGAGCGTAAATTCTTTAAAAAAGTGCAGCCTGTTTATAATTTCCATTTGTTTGAATAATGGAATATGTTCGATTAGCTTCATCAATAACCAAATGTGTTAAAAGCGTTTAATCAGCTAATATTGCGCTCTTTTAATTTTCGGGTCAACGTGTTGCGTCCCCAACCAATTTTTATAGCAGCATCTTGCTTATGACCAGAACAATTAGCCAGTGCGGTTTTAATTAAGCGAGTTTCTAGCTGGGCTTGAATGTCAGGCCAAATATTTTCTTTGCCTTGTTTAAGCTCTTGATTAAGCCATTGCTGAAACGCATCTAGCCAATCACCTTCTTCCTGGGTTGGCGAAGCATCCAGAATCTCTGGCGGTAAGTCTTGCTCGCTTACAAGCTCACCCGGTGCCATTACAGTAAGCCAGCGACAGGTGTTTTCTAATTGGCGTACATTGCCTGGCCAATTAAATAAGCGTAATTGCTCAGTTGCCTTAGGGCTCAGCACTTTGCTTTCTACTTGTAGCTCTTTAGCGCTTTTATGTAAAAAGTGTTGCGATAAGCTTTCTATATCTTCAGTACGCTCTCGAAGAGCAGGTAAACGTAGGCGCACAACATTAAGACGATGGAATAAATCATCCCTAAACTTGCCCTGTTTAACTAAATCTTCAAGGTTTTGGTGCGTAGCCGCAATAATACGCACATCTACTTTTATACTTTGATGGCCACCAACGCGATAAAACTCACCATCGGCAAGAACGCGTAATAAACGTGTTTGTACATCAAGTGGCATATCACCAATTTCATCTAAAAATAGTGTGCCGCCATTGGCTTGCTCAAAGCGGCCTTTACGCACGCTGTCGGCGCCCGTAAATGCGCCTTTTTCGTGGCCAAATAACTCTGACTCAACAAGCTCTTTTGGAATGGCTGCCATGTTAAGTGCAATAAATTGATTTTCTTTACGTGGGCTATGATTGTGCAGCGCACTGGCGACAAGTTCTTTACCTGTTCCAGATTCGCCATTTATTAATACGCTCATGCTAGAGGCCGATAGTTTACCTATCGCTCTAAACACTTCTTGCATTGCGGGCGCTTCACCAATTATGTGGGCACTTTTTGGTGGAGCTTGCTTTCGCTTAGTTTTTTTAGTGGAGTTTGCTCTGCATGCGCTTTCGACTAGCGCCACTGCTTCGTTTAAATCAAACGGCTTAGCGAGGTATTCAAAAGCACCTTTTTGGAATGCATTTACAGCTGAGTCTAAATCTGAGTGCGCAGTCATTATAATAACCGGCAGCCCAGGGTTTTGCTCTGCAATAAGTTCAAGCAACGCCATACCATCCATACCAGGCATTCGTACGTCAGAAACTAAAACAGTAGGTTGGCTAAACTTTAGTGCGCTTAGTACATCTTGCGCATTAGCAAAGCTCTCTGTGTTAAACCCTGCACGGGTTAGTGCTTTTTCAAGTACAAATCGAATAGAAGCATCATCATCTACAAGCCAAACTGTTTTCATGCAAACTCCAAACATTAATCTGCAAAGGGCAGATAGATATTAAATTCAGTATGTCCAGGCCAGCTATCACATTCTATATAGCCATCATGTTGATCTATCAGTGTTTGCGCTATTGAGAGTCC
This sequence comes from Pseudoalteromonas sp. RB2-MNA-CIBAN-0110, assembly GCF_040309305.1. Lineage (NCBI taxonomy): Bacteria > Pseudomonadati > Pseudomonadota > Gammaproteobacteria > Alteromonadales > Pseudoalteromonadaceae > Pseudoalteromonas > Pseudoalteromonas sp. RB2-MNA-CIBAN-0110. Next base: position 43,141 of record NZ_JBEOOQ010000037.1, read on the forward strand.
TAACCCAGAGCCACCTTCTTTATTGGTGATCATAGGGTAGAACAGTGTTTCGCGTACACTGGGATCAATACCTGGTCCGTTATCAGATATTTGGATCAACAAGGCTTTTTTAGGTGCTTTACCTGGGCGACGATGTTGATGATTAATGCGGGTTTTTATTGTTATTTCACCGCCATCTACAAGCGCCTGTTGGGCATTTCGAACAATGTTTAATACCACTTGCTGAATTTTGCCTTGATCAATGTATACATCAGGAATACTCGGGTCGTAATCTTTAACTAAGCTAATGTTAGAACAATTATCTAACGTACTTAGCCTTGCAACTGATTCAAGTGATTGATGTATATTGCCATACGATTTTTGAGGAAGTTGATTGGGCCCCAAAAGCCTATCTACTAGCTCGCGTAATCGGTCGGCTTGCTCAATGATGAGCTCAGCACATTGATCTCTTTCTTGTTGATCAACCTCATACTGCAATAACTGCGCCGCTCCGCGAATTCCACCTAAAGGATTTTTAATTTCGTGAGCTAACCCTCTAATTAGGTTTCGGGCAGCTTGATATTGATGCATTTGATTAGACGCTTGGTCGTGCTTAATTTCGTCATCGGTTTGGCGCCACTCAAATAAAATATAAAGCGAGCCATTAAACTTAATTTGTCGTGTACTTACGGCTACTTTTGCATGGCGAGAATCGCTAAAAACCACGTCAGCTCTATGCTGCTGGCAATCTACGCCTTCAACTAGTGAGTATTGTTCTATACGCTGTAAATCGATTGAATGGTAGTTAAAAAGGCTATCAAACGGTTGATCTAATAGGCGCTTATTACCAAGGCCAAGCAGCTCGCTAGTACTAGTATTGGCATATACAACGGTGAAGTTTTTATCAAGTAACATGATAGCGGTTGTTTGATTTTGCCAAATGGCATCGAGTAGCTCAGGGCTAAAGTTTTTATTATTAATCATAGCTGCACCATTTTAGTGCGTGGATGTTTGCAAGCAAGTTATATGGTTAAATACACTGCTGCACGTTTAGTAATGCCCCAATTTAGTTACCTAGGTTTAGCCCTTTTCGGTGCATAAAAAATATGCAGGGTTCGCTTGTAGCAATAACTTGGTTTTTACTATTAAAAAGCTTTAATTGTAGCGTGTGCTGACCACGTTCTACATCTCTAATTGCAAAGGTTGAGCTGTCACTGGCTGGGCCGTGTGCTTTACCATCAATAAAAAGTTGTATAGTAAAACCAGTTTCAAAGCGTGGTTTTATTCGGCTAGTTACATAAACAGTGCCGGTATTTTCACGAATAGTCTGGTTATGATCAGGTGAGGAAATAGCAATACTAAAGGCCGCTTGTTGAGGCTGAGGTTGCTCGTCAAAAATGTCAGTATTTGTTGCAGGCATATTAAGATCTTGGCTGGTGAGCTTTACCTCTTGGGCCCCTTTATGAGGGGTGTCTGAGAACACTAATACGCCATTTTTATCTTTCCAAGCGTATATTTTTGTTTCACCGGCATAACCATAATTACTTAATCCTAAAGTAATTAATAGTAATAAAATCTTGTTATTCACTCTGCAGCCCTGCATTTTTATCGGTAACTTAACTTTAGTGGAGATTGACTAATTTTACCATTAAAAAAGCCCGCAAAGCGGGCTTGAGAACACACATATTTTTTACAGCTTAATTAACAGCTGTAGTACATTTCAAACTCAACTGGGTGAGTTGTCATGTTAAGCTTTTCAACTTCTTGAGACTTAAGTGAGATGTAAGCATCGATTAAGTCATCAGTGAATACGCCACCTTGAGTTAAGAATTCACGGTCTGCGCTAAGTGCAGATAGTGCTTCGTCAAGTGATGCTGCAACAGTTGGAATTTCTGCTGCTTCTTCAGCTGGTAAGTCGTATAAATCTTTATCCATAGCATCGCCAGGATGGATCTTGTTTTTGATACCATCAAGGCCAGCCATAAGCATTGCTGAGAAAGCAAGGTATGGGTTAGCAGTTGGATCCGGGAAGCGTACTTCAATACGACGACCTTTTTCAGATGGAACCACTGGGATACGGATTGATGCAGAACGGTTACGTGCAGAGTATGCAAGCATAACTGGTGCTTCAAAACCTGGTACTAAACGTTTGTACGAGTTAGTAGACGCATTTGCGAAAGCGTTAATTGCTTTAGCATGCTTGATGATGCCGCCAATGTAGTAAAGTGCATCTTCAGAAAGACCGCCGTACTTATCGCCAGCAAAAAGGTTAACACCGTCTTTAGCTAAAGACTGGTGACAATGCATACCAGAACCGTTATCACCAACAACTGGCTTAGGCATAAACGTTGCTGTTTTACCGTATAAGTGAGCCATGTTATGGATAACATATTTCATTTCTTGAATTTCATCCGCTTTTAATACCATTGTATTAAAGCGAGTAGCGATTTCGTTTTGACCTGCTGTTGCTACTTCGTGGTGATGTGCTTCTACTACTTGGCCCATTTCTTCTAGAACTAGACACGTAGCTGAACGCCAATCTTGGAAGTCATCAACTGGAGCAACAGGGAAGTAACCGCCTTTAACACCTGGACGGTGACCAGTGTTGCCATCTGCATATTCTTTATCTGAGTTCCAAGCAGCTTGCTTAGAATCAATTTTGTACATAGAACCAGACATATCTGATTTGTATTTAACATCGTCAAATACGAAAAATTCTGGCTCAGGGCCAAATAAAACAGTGTCTGCAATGCCTGTAGAACGCATGTAATCTTCAGCACGCTTAGCAACAGAACGCGGGTCGCGCTCATAGCCTTGTAGTGTAGAAGGCTCTACTACGTCACAACGTAAAATTAATGTCGCTTCTTCAGTGAAAGGGTCTAGTTTGATTGACTCAGGAACTGGCATTAATACCATGTCTGATTCGTTTATGCCTTTCCAGCCTGCAATTGAAGAACCGTCGAACATTTTACCGTCTTCGAAAAAATCTTCATCAACTTGGTGATGAGGAATCGATACATGTTGCTCTTTACCCTTAGTGTCAGTAAAGCGTAAATCAATGAACTTGACGTCATTTTCTTTAATAAAATCTAAAACCGATTGTGACATGTGTCCTCCAACTATTGGGTTTTGTTATTGCTGCATAATTGCTTTGGTATTTACTAAGCTGATTTTGTGCCATTATTGTAACTGGCTGTTTATAAATTAAAAAAATATCATTGCATCAAAATGGAATATATAAACGCACCATATTGGTGCGTAAATATTCCATTTTAGTGCAAAATTTACAGAGCGTAATTTGTTGTTAATTTAATCAGCTGAAATTAGCATAACCTAAATGTAAAAGAGTAACAAAAAGATCGGAAAAATAGCCAAAAAGACTGTTTTTCAAAAAAATATTGAAATTTAATTCATATAATTGTCATATATAAAACAGATACTTAGTAAAAGTATTGAGAAAGTTTTAAAATATGTATTGGATAAACTTTCATCCATGTCATTAATGAGGGATAATATGCGCCCTTTTAAATCCTATGCTGGGACATCTCGCGAAAGCGTGGATGAGTGCGTAGATCTTGCAGGATCATTGAGAATTTAATTTCTCTGAGTAAATATATGAGCATCGAAAAGTTAAGAAATATAGCGATTATCGCGCACGTTGACCACGGTAAAACAACTCTGGTTGACAAACTACTTGAGCAATCAGGTACATTAGAAACACGCGGCGGTAACGAAGAGCGCGTGATGGACTCAAACGACATTGAGAAAGAACGTGGTATTACCATTTTGGCTAAAAACACAGCCATCTCTTGGAACGACTACCATATCAATATCGTAGATACTCCGGGACACGCCGATTTCGGTGGTGAAGTTGAACGCGTACTTTCGATGGCTGACTCAGTATTATTACTTGTTGATGCTCAAGAAGGTCCAATGCCACAAACGCGTTTCGTTACGCAAAAGGCATTCGCGCAAGGCTTAAAGCCAATCGTAGTTATCAATAAAATTGATAAGCCAGGTTCACGTCCTGATTGGGTTATGGATCAAATCTTTGATTTATTCGACAACCTTGGCGCAACTGACGAACAGTTAGATTTTAAAGTAATCTACGCTTCAGCTATCAACGGCTGGGCAACACTAGATTTAGACGTACCATCAGACAACATGGAACCTATGTTCAAGATGATCGTTGACGAAGTATCACCACCGGATGCAGATCCTGAAGGTGACTTCCAAATGCAAATTTCTCAACTAGATTACAACTCTTATGTTGGTGTAGTTGGTATTGGTCGTATTAAACGTGGTTCTGTTGCTCCTAACCAACAAGTTACTATTATCAGTGCTGATGGCACTACACGTAATGGTAAAATTGGCGCAGTACAAAGCTACTTAGGTCTTGAACGTATCGAAACTGATAGAGCTTACGCTGGTAACATCGTAACTGTAACAGGTATTGGTGAGCTTAAGATTTCTGATACAGTTTGTTTCCCAGGAAACGTTGAAGCATTACCACCACTAAGTGTTGATGAGCCAACTGTAACAATGACATTCTCTGTAAATAACTCACCTTTCTGTGGTAAAGAAGGTAAGTTTGTAACGTCACGTAATATCCGTGAACGTTTAGACAAAGAATTAGTACACAACGTAGCACTTCGCGTTGAAGATACTGGTAGCCCAGATAGCTTCCGTGTTTCTGGTCGTGGTGAATTACACCTAGGTATCTTAATCGAGAACATGCGTCGTGAAGGTTACGAGCTTTCAGTTTCTCGTCCAGAAGTTATCTTACGTACTGTAGATGGCGTTCTAGAAGAACCGTTTGAAACAGTTACTATTGACTGTCAAGACGAGCACCAAGGTTCTGTTATGGAGCAAGTTGGCCTACGTAAAGGTGAACTTACTAACATGACTCCAGATGGCAAAGGGCGTATGCGTTTAGATTTCATGATCCCTAGCCGTGGTTTAATTGGTTTCCAAACTGATTTCATGACGCTTACTTCGGGTTCTGGTCTTATGTACCATACGTTCGATCATTACGGTCCTCACAAAGGTGGCGACATCGGTGTTCGTAAGAACGGCGTAATGATTGCAAACGCAACAGGTAAAGCACTTACTAACGCATTATTCAACTTACAAGAACGCGGCCGTTTATTCATCGGTCACGGTGTTGAAGTATACGAAGGTATGGTTATCGGTATTCATAACCGTGATAACGACCTTACAGTTAACGCCCTTAAAGGCAAGCAGTTAACTAACGTACGTGCATCTGGTACTGATGAAGCGCAAACGCTTTCTCCACACCTTAACTACTCACTTGAGCAAGCGCTTGAGTTCATCGATGATGACGAGCTAGTTGAAGTAACTCCACTAAACATTCGTATTCGTAAGCGTTACCTTACTGAAAACGAGCGTAAACGTGCAGGTCGTGGACCTAAGTCATAATCTATTAATTTAGAATAATGATTTTAAAAGCCGCTGTATTGAAAAATACAGCGGCTTTTTTGTGGGTGAAGGTTAATTGAGTAAAAAGGTTGAAGGAGTTTTTACTACAGAGCTCACCGAGGCGCTGCGTGGTATATCTAGGTCGACTTGTAAATTTGTATTGTTTTTGGGTAATAGTGTTGTTATATATTAGCAAGGGTTTTGCTGGTGCAAACACTAAATATTTATCGGTATTCTTGGTGGTGCACTGTTAGAGTTTTTAATTATTAAATCTCAATTTGGAGTATATTATGGCCTATGAGTTAGGGAAAAGACTAGGGGCTGTTGATCTTTGTAGTATATATATTAATCAGCCCACATTGGTAGCCACATCATAGTAAATGCTAAAGC